>JAKDNL010000295.1 GCA_030451825.1 Pseudonocardia sp.
TCGAGAACGAGGTAGGTGATCATCCCGAAATCGCCGAACGGGAGCTGGCGCACCTCGGAGTCGGGATTCAGGTCGTTGAACGACAGCCCGCTCCACGGAACGAGCTCAAGGACGGAGAAGGCCTCGGCCAGGGCGACGAGCGCTGGCTGTGGGAGTGCTGCGATCTGTTCCTGAGCCGTGGGGTCGATGTCGAGCGCGTAGCTCACCCGGGCAGCCCCAGCTGCGCCTTGAGCTGACCCCACGAGACGGCGCCAGGCTGACGTTCCCCGGTTGCCAGGCGATGCCGGGCGCTGGCCATGATGGCCCGGTACTGCTGGGACCCGACGGCCGCCGTGGCCCAAGCCACCCTGCGCCACATCGCTAGCGCCTCGAGTACCTCGCTGAGGTCGAGCTCGCGAGTCGCGCGCGCCATGACCTCCTGCCACTGACGGTCGAACTCGGCCGCGTCCTCGGTCGTCAACGCAGCCCGCACTTGCGCCGGGGACGCGTCAGCGAAGGGCACACCCGGCGGGTCCGGCGGAGGTTGGGCGGCCGCGGTCACAGCAAGACGATAGCGCTCGCCACGAACGCCGGCTCGATCCGCACACTCGAGCCGTCAACGTGTACGACCCTGGCCAGCGCAACCGAGGCAGGATCGGGCGAGTACCGCTGAAGGATCCTCGAGTGGGGCAAAGCGGCTCGGTGTCACACCAGCTGGGCCGTACGTCGTCCTAGATGTGTACCGGGGCGGGGGACGCTCTGGAGGGAGTCGCGCAGGAGGACGACGGATGCGGATAGTGGTGGCTGGCGGAACCGGGGTGGTGGGCCGACACGTCGTGGCAGCGGCCGCGGCGGCGGGGCATGAGCCGGTGGTGCTGACTCGCTCCCGCGGGGTGGATGTGAGCACGGGGCAGGGCCTGGACGCCGCCTTGGCCGGGGCGGACGCTGTGATCGACGTGACCAACGTGACCACCACGAGTCGGCGCAGGTCGGTGGCGTTCTTCATCGCCGCCACCGAGCACCTGCTGAGCGCCGGGCAGCGCACGGGTGTCGGTCATCACGTGGCACTGTCGATCGTGGGCATCGACCGGGTGGACTTCGGCTACTACGAGGGCAAGCGGGTGCAGGAGGAGCTGGTGCTGGCCGGGCCGGTGCCGGCCAGCGTGCTGCGGGCCACGCAGTTCCACGAGTTCGCCGGCCAGGTGCTGGCGCGCAGCCGTGGACCGGTGGCGCTGGTGCCGCGGATGCTCGTCCAGCCCGTCGCCGCGCGCGAGGTCGCGGGGGCGCTGGTGACCTTGGCCACGGGCCCCGCGGTCGGTCTGGCGCCGGAGCTGGCAGGCCCCCACGTGCATGAGTTGGTCGACCTGGCCCGCGAGCTGGCCGCAGTCTCCGGCCAGCGCCGCCCGCTGGTGCCGGTGCGCCTGCCCGGCGCGACCGGCCGGGCGATGGCCTCGGGTGGCCTGCTGCCGACCGGTCCCGGCCCGCGAGGGCAGCAGGCTTTCGCCGCCTGGCTGGCCGCCACCGGTGGTCGAGTTTCGGCCGGGCCGACCGGGGCTACCGGGCCCGGTCAAGGGTGAGCCGGCAGGAGCACCTCGCCGTCGAGTACAGCGCAGCGCGTGCGCGGCTGGTGCGGATCGCCTACGCGGTCCTGGGAAGCCACGCCGAGGCCGAGGACGTCGTCTCCGAGACCTGGCTGCGCCTCACCGAGGCCGACGCCCGCGAGCCGGTGCGGGACGTGGAGGGATGGTCGGTGGTGGCCGTGGCGCGACGCGCGCTGGACCTGCTCCGCTCGGCGCGGGTGCGCCGCGAGTCCTACGTCGGCCCCTGGCTGCCCGAGCCGGTCCTCGGGCCACGCACCCGCCCCGGTGGGCAGGAGCCGCTGTCCTCCTCCGCGGCGGCGGACGCCGCCGACCCCGCTGACCGGGTCACCCTGGACGAGAGCGTCAGCTTCGCCCTGCTCGTGGTCCTGGAGAGCCTGACCCCGGCCGAGCGGACGGCGTGGGTGCTGCACGACTTGTTCGCTCTGCCGTTCCCTGAGGTCGCTGACGCGGTGGGACGCAGCCCGGCCGCTGTGCGCCAGCTGGCCGCTCGCGCCCGCCGGCACATCACCGCCGCGGCTCCGCGCCTCGACGTCGACGCCGTCCAGCACGAGGCTGCGGTATCCGCCTTTCTGGGTGCGGCGGCTGGCAGGGATCTAGCGGGTCTCATCGCCGTCCTCGATCCCGATGTCATCGCTACCAGCGACGGTGGCGGGCAGGTGAGCGCGGCCCGCCGGCCCGTCCACGGCGCCGACCGGGTCGCCCGGTTCGTGCTCGGTCTGGCGGCTAAGCTCGGCGCCGATCAGCGCCTCGAAGTGGTCGCCGTCAACGGCATCACCGGATTCGCGGTCCTCGAGGGCGACCGTCCCACCGTCGTCGCGTCGCTGGTCGTGCACGGAGGGCGGATCCGACGCCTCGACTTCGTCCTCGCACCGGACAAGCTGCCCCGTCACCTCGTGCTCGAGGACTGATCCCGGCGGTCCCGGTTCACTCCACGTGAGCCCGACGGCCAGCGTCCCCAAGCAGGATCGGCGAGCGGGACGGCTCGGGGTGTATCGCCGACGACGGTCGGATTGTTGTTGATCCAGTGCCAGGACCCCGTTCTGGAACGTTGGCCGCACCGTCTTGCTCCTGACGTCGCGTGAGGTCCTACCGTCGCTGATGTGAACGACGAGGGCGGCCAGACCTGGCGGGTCGGACCCGTGGCCATCCGGACTGGACTCACCGTGCGGGCGCTGCATCACTACGACCAGCTCGGCCTGCTGACTCCGGCCCGGCGGACCACCGCCGGGCACCGGCTCTACGACGAAACCGACGTGGCGCGCCTGTACCGCATCGGCCTGCTGCGTCGCCTCGGCTTCCCGCTGGAGCAGATCGGCGAGCTGCTCGACTCACCACGTTGGCAGCTGCGCGACGCCGTGGCGCGCCATCTCGACGACCTCAACCGCCGCATCGAGCTGGCTCTGCGCCTCCGTGCCCGCCTGTCGGGCGTGGCCACCGCGCTGGCCCGCGACGAGTCCCCGTCGCCCGATGAGCTGTTCGCGATCCTGGAGGAGATGACCATGCTCAACGCCACCGTCCACGGCACGACCGCCCTGCTTGTCTACGACGACCTCGCTGCGGCCCACGAGTACCTGGTCCGGGTGTTCGGCCTCACCGCGGGCGCCGTGCACCGCGACGGCGACGGCCGCGTGGTGCACGCCGAAGTCCGGGCGGGTGACCAGGTCATCTGGCTGCACCCCGCGGCCCAGGAGTACCGCTCGCCGCGCGGCCTCGGTGCGGCCACCGGGATGACGGTGGTCGTCGTGGACGACCTCGACGCCCACCACGCACGAAGCGTCGCCGCCGGCGCCGAGATCGTCGAGGCACCGGTCGAGCAGTACTACGGCGTGCGCGAGTACGGAGCCCGCGACCTCGAAGGCCAACTCTGGTACTTCCACGCACCGCTGAGCTGACCGGAGATGAGTTCGCGCCGAGACCGACGTCTACAGCACGAACGCACCCCATCCGGGGGCGAGCGGACAGTGAACGAGGAGACCCGACATGGCACAACCGGTGCTGCACTTCGAGGGCCGTGACGGCGCCAAGTTGAGGAGCTTCTACTCGCAGCTGTTCGACTGGACCATCCACATCGACGCCGACAACCCGGCCGAGTACGGCCTGATCCAGCAGAACCCCGACGGGGTCGGGATCGGCGGCCCGGTCAGCACCGTTCCTGCGCAGCCGTCCTCGACCTGGAAGGGACCGCGGCGCGACCAGGGATACGCGGGCCACGTGACCGTGTTCGTCGAAGTGCCCGACGTCGAGGCTGCGCTGGCGCAGGCCGAAGCGCTCGGCGGCGCCCGGATGCAAGGGCCCGACCCGCTCATGCCAGGCGCGGAGTTCGGCAAGTTCACCGACCCCGAAGGCCACCTCATCGGGGTCGTCCTCACGGCGCCTTGCTAGCCCACTGACCCGGTCCGTGACACCGGTGCGGACGCGCGGTCCAGTGGGCGCTCGGGACCACGTTCTTCGTCCACGGCGCACCGGTCCCGCTGGAGGATCCCTCACCGGGAAGATTTTCCTGTCAACTGTTCTTGCGCCACCCGGCCTCCCACGCTATGAGGGCTGCCTCCACCCGGTTGCGCACGCCGAGGCGGGTGAACAGTGTGGTGGCGTAGCCCTTGACGGTGGCCTCGGTGAGGTGAAGGTCGGCGGCGATCTCGGCGTTGGATCGGCCGGTCGCGATCGCTGCCAGGACGGCTCGTTCCCGCGGTGCAAGGGTGGCTAGCCACTCCTCGGCGGCGGTGCGGGCTGCTGCACCGCGGCGCTCGGCGCGGAGGTCCGCGACGACCATCGCGGCGACGTTCGGGGACAGGCAGGTTCCGCCCGCGGCGACGGCCCGGATGCCGCGCAGCAGCTCGTACGGATCGCCGGTCTTGAGCAGGAAGCCGTCGGCGTTGAGCGCCACCGCGCGGGAGACGTAGTCGTGGTCGCCGAACGTCGTCAGGATCACCACTCGATGCGCGGGGTCACGACGGCGCAGCTCGGCCAGCGCGCTCAGGCCGTCGAGGGTGGGCATCCGGATGTCGAGCAGGGTGACATCGACGCGTTGGCTGGCGAGGATGTCGAGGGCCTGGCGGCCGTTCGCCGCCTCGGCGACGACGGCGAGGGTGGGGTCGCCGGCCAGGATCGTGCGCAGTCCGGCGCGGACGGCCGGTTCGTCGTCGGCGACGAGGACACGGATCTGCTCGACCGTCACCACAGCGGTGTCCTGCGCAGATCGGTCACGCGGGTCACCGTCGTGTCGTCGTGGCAGACTTCGTAGCTCGCGAGCCCGAGGGGGAAGTTGCCGTCGGTGTAGTAGCGGCACCGTGATGCCGGCGGCTCCGGCGCCACCGAGGTCAAGCGGATGGGCGCCTCGCGACTCGGCAGCAGGTCCTGGAGCTCGACTCGGCTCTGGCCGGGCACGATCTGTTCGAACTCAGCACCCTCCAGGGTCGCTCCTTGGGTCGCCCACTGATGGAAACCCACGACGAGCAGGCTTGTGACCGCGAGGGGAACGGCGTATCGGCGCAGCGTGGCGCGCAGCGGCCGCGGCCGTCGGGCAGGGACCGCGGCCTCGGGGTCGGTGAGATCCTCGCGTAGCGGGAGCTCGACATGGACCACGTGTCGCTGCCCGTCCGGTCCCGCCTCGAGCCGCCCGCCGATGGCCTCGACACGGCGGCGCAGCCCGCGCAGACCCGTGCCGTCACCGGCTGCGCTCGCTTCGTCGGTGCCGGCCCGGACGGTGAGGTCCGCGCGGTCGGACCCGGCGGCGACAAGCACCTCGACCGGCGAGCCCGGCGCGTGCTTGGCGGCGTTGGTCAGGCACTCCTGCACGACGCGGTGCGCGGTGAGGCGGACCGCGGCGGGGATGTCGGGTCCGAGCCCGCCCCGCAGCACGACGTCCGCGCCCGCGTTGCGCGCCCGGGCGACCATGGCGCCGATGTCGGACTCCGCGGGCGCGGTGGCAGCTTCTCCGCGGTCCCGATCCAGCAGGAGCACGGTCTCCCGCAGCTGGAGCACGGCCCGCTCGACCTCGGTGCGGAGCTCGGCGGCGGTCTCGGCGATCAGGCCGCTCGTGTGGACCTGGATGGCTCCGGCGCGCAGCGCGACGAGGCTGAGCTGGTGCCCGATCAGGTCGTGCAGGTCCTCCGCGATCCGCGCGCGCTCCCGACGCCGCTCGGTATGGAGGTACTCGACCCACTGCCGGCGGCGGATCTCCAGGTAGCGATCCGCCAAGATCGCGGCGGCGAGCGCGGTCGCCAGCAGCAGCTGGACCAGGACGGCCAGCACGGTCGCCCCGGTCGCGACCCACCCGCCCAGCACGGCCAGCTCCACCGCGGCCAGAGCGCTGATCGTCCAGGCCAGGAAACGCCGCCGTCGGTTGGCGGCCACCTCAGGCGTCGCGGCGGACCACGACCGCCACGCCCAGCCCGAGCAGCAGCACCGCCCACGCGGTGACCACCAGCAGCCCGACCACACCCGGGTACGGCTCGCCGGCTCCGGACAGGAAGGACGCTCCGGCCTGCCCCGGCAACCACCGCCCGAGTGCCGTGGGCACCACCAGCGTGCCGATCAGCATCACGGACGCGGCCGCCAGCGTGCCCACGGCGCTGCGGAGCAGGGCCCCGATCGCCACCACGAGAATGCCGACGGTGGCCATGAGGGCACCCGAGCGCAGCGCGACGAGCAGGTAGCTCTCCGCTCCGGTGGCCAGATGCTCGGCGAGTAGGAGCCGGCTCGTCCACGCCGCCAGTACCCCGCTGCCCGCGCCGACGATCAGCCCGCAGACCGCGGCGATCGCGGCCTTGGCCACGACGAGGGTGACGCGGCGCGGCTGGGCCAGCAGCGTCGAGCGGATCGCGCCGCTCGCGTACTCGGCGGTGACCAGCTGCATCGCGAACGCCGCGAAAGCGACCTGCCCGAGGTTCAGCGCCGGGCCGACCGCGTCCATCAGCGGCATCCGCGCGCTCGCGGGCCGCTCTGCGATTCCGTACACGAAGTCGTTCGCCAGGCTCGACGCGGTGACCGCGACCAGCACCGCGGAGGCGACCAGGCAGATCCACGGCGCCCGCAACGACCAGGTCTTGCCCCACTCACTGCGCAGCGTGCGCCACATGTCCCGCTCCTTCCGACCGCTCCGCGGCGAACTCGATCTCGTCATCCACCAGACGGAGGTAGCCCGCTTCCAATGTGCCGGTCCGGCGAGCGAGATGGTGCAGCACGAGGCCCCCGGCGTGAGCGGCGGCGCCCACCGCACCCTCGTCGGCTCCTGCCACCTGCAGCGCGTCCGGGTCACCGTCGGCGCCGACGGTGATGTGCGCGCTGGGCAGCCGCGTGCGCAGCACCTCGGCCGCGCCGGGGTTGGGCGAGCGGACGACAACCGGGTCCGCGGCGTCGCCGACCAGCTTCGCGGTCGAGCAGTCGGCGAGCAGTCGGCCACGCCCGATCACCACGACGTGGTCGGCGGTCTGGTGCATCTCGGCCAACAGGTGGCTCGACACCAGCACGGTCCGGCCCTGCGCGGCCAGCCCGCGCAGCAGGCTCCGCACCCAGCGCACCCCGTCGGTGTCGAGGCCGTTGAGCGGCTCGTCGAGGATCAGCACGTCTGGGTCGCCCAGCAACGCGGCGGCGATGCCGAGGCGCTGACCCATCCCCAGCGACAACGTGCCCGCGCGCCTGCGCGCGATCCGGGCGATGCCCACCTGGTCGAGGACCTCCTCCACGCGGGATGCGGCGATGCCGTTCGCCCGAGCCAGCCCGAGCAGATGGTTGCGCGCTGACCGACCCGGGTGGACGCCGCGGGCGTCGAGGAGGGCGCCGACCCGACGCAGCGGATCGGACAGCTCGCCGTACCGACGCCCCCCGATAAGCGCCTGTCCGCTCGTGGGGTGGTCCAGGCCCAGCAGGATCCGCATGCCCGTCGACTTCCCGGCGCCGTTCGGTCCGAGGAGCCCGGTGACCCGACCCGGCTCGATCCGCACGCCGAGGCCGTCGAGGGCGAGGACTTGGCCGTATCGCTTGAACACGCCGCTGAACTCGATCACGAGAACGAGTCTTCTGGGCGCGCGCCTCCAGCCGATACCGACGAAGGTCCGGACAGTCGACGCATCCGCACAGTGCCGCCACCACCTACCTGAGCACGCCGATCGATCACACTCGAGACAAGCAAGACCAGTGTGTCGGTAGCGGAACGGCTGTCGGAGCGCCGGGCGAGCCGCCGACCAAGCGGCATGTCCGTTCCCGCTGGGGATCGGCCACCGACACGGCTGGGCATGTCGGTGCCCGCGTCTACCGTGCTCGCTGACGAGTTCGGCAGCCCCGTAAGGAGCCCTACGTGTCGCAGCACGACATGGTCATGCAAGAGATCACTGAGGGTGTCGAGCGCGGGAGGGCCGGAGACCGCGAAGGCGCGCGGTCGGCTCTCGGCGCGGTGTGGGATCGGCTCGGTGAGGACGGTGACCCGCTACACGTCGCCACCCTGGCGCACTTCATGGCTGATCTGCAGGACGAGCCTGCCGAGGAACTCACCTGGGATCATCGGGCGTTGGCTGCCGCCGACCGGCTTACCGACGAACGAGCGCAACAGTACGAGGCATCGCTCGCGGTTCGCGGCCTCTACCCGTCGTTGTATGCCAGCCTCGCGGCCGACTACGCCAAGCTCGACGATCCCGCCACGGCGCGGCGTTACCTCACGCGAGCCGAAGCTGCCACCCCGGAGCTTCCCGAGAGCGAGTACGGCGAGTACGTCCGGGCAGTGATCACGCGTCTGCGCGC
>JAKDNL010000296.1 GCA_030451825.1 Pseudonocardia sp.
ATGCTGCATTCGCCAGCCGGTGTCTGCCACCAGCCTTCCGATTGCCAGCCGCGCTCTGCCCGGTACCCGAGCGCCACCGAAACCAGGTTGGGTGTCTCGTTTTCGACGCTCAGGTCGGCGCGGGCCGGGTGGGGAAGGATCGAAGCCGACCGCCGCCCGACCCAGCGAGGAGCTCCGCGATGCCGACCGTGTTCGTGTTCAACGGCCCGAACCTGAACCTGCTCGGCACTCGTCGCCCGGACGTGTACGGCACCACGGTCCTGGCCGACGTCGAGGCGCTGTGCCGGGAGGAGGCCGTCCGGCACGGTCTGGACCTGGACTTCCGCCAGACCAACCACGAGGGCGTGCTCGTCGACTGGATCCACGAGGCGGGCGCCACGGTGAAGCAGGGCACGGCCCTCGGTGCGGTGCTCAACGCTGCCGCATACACCCACACGTCGGTCGCGCTGCACGACGCGATCGAGGGCGCCGAGCTCCCGACGATCGAGGTGCACATCTCGAACGTGCACGGGCGCGAGGAGTTCCGGCACCACTCGTTCGTCTCGCCGGTGGCGGCCGGGATCGTCGTCGGGTTCGGGGTGACCGGATACGCGCTGGCCATCGACGGCCTGGTCCGCCTGCGCCGTCCGACCCGCTCCGCCTGACCGGCCGGCCCGTCTCTCGACCTCCACCAGCTCGTCAGGCCAGGGACGTGACCCGGTCGGGAACACGTGCTGCGTCCCCAACACCGCCCTGAGCACGGATGATCTCGCTCGGACGCGTGCATTCTCCAAAAAGAACATGTTATGTTCTCGTCGCTCGGACGGTGGCCCCGGACATGGCGGTCCGGAGCCGGTGACGCCTGGAGGTGCGCCTACATGAGGATCACGGTCGATCCCGATCTGTGTGACGGGTTCGGACTCTGCGACGGCCACGCCCCGGACCTGTTCGACCTCGACGACGACGGCTACGCCACCGAGAAGGGTGACGGCACCGTTCCCGAGGGCCGGGAGGCCGCCGCCCGCCGGGCGATCGCGGGCTGTCCGGCGCACGCCATCGTCGAGGGCGCGGACTGAGTCCCGGCCACTTGAGGCTTCCCCTTCTCCCACCACTTCCAGGAGTGCAGCGTGGCACTTTCGGCAGACACCCACGACGGGTCGTCCCCGACCGGCAGTAGGCGGCGCAACTCCAAGCGCCGCATCCTGACCTCGACCTACATCGGCACGGTCATCGAGTGGTTCGACTTCTACATCTACGGGACCGCGGCGGCGATCGTCTTCAACGTCCTGTTCTTCCCCGAGGTCGACTCGCTGATCGGCACCTTGGCCGCGTTCGGCACGCTGGCCAGCGGCTTCCTGGCCCGTCCGATCGGCGGGATCATCGCCGGGCACTTCGGCGACCGGATCGGCCGCAAGAAGATGCTCGTTCTGTCGATCATCCTGATGGGCTTCGGGACGGTCATCGTCGGTCTGCTCCCCACGTATGAGCAGATCGGGATCTGGGCGCCGGTCCTGCTGGTCGTCGCACGCGTCATCCAGGGCCTCGCCGCCGGCGGCGAGTGGGGCGGCGGTGTGCTGATGGCGATCGAGCACTTCGACGACAAGCGGCGCGGACTGTGGGGCAGCGTCGGAATGATGGGTGTTCCCACCGGTGTGACGCTGTCCACTGGCGTGTTCGCGCTGCTCTCGCTGCTGCCGCAGGAGGACCTGCTGTCCTGGGGGTGGCGGGTCCCGTTCCTGGCCTCGATCCTGCTGGTCGCGGTCGGTCTGTGGGTGCGTCTGGGCGTCGACGAGAGCCCTGTCTTCCAGAAGGCGCGGAAAGAGCAGAAGGCGCTCCCGAAGAAGGCTCCGATCGTCGAGATCATGACCAAGGACTGGCGCAACGTCCTGGTCGGAGTGCTTCTGGTGATCGGGCCGTTCGCGGCCAGCGCCGTGTTCATCACGTTCGGCGCGTCCTATGGCACCCAGGCCGGCTTCTCTCGGGCCGAAGTGCTGACGGCGCAGAGCATCGCGAATATCGTCGAGCTGATCGCGATACCGCTGTTCGGCCTACTCTCCGACCACATCGGCAGACGGAAGATCTACTACTGGGGCGGAGCCCTGCTCGGGGTCAGCGCCTTCACGCTGTTCGCCGCGTTCGGCAGCGGGTCGTGGCTGGTGCTGCTGGTCGCGTTCCTGTTCACCTACGTCGCGCACGGGATGATGTACGGCCCGATGGGCGCGTTCCTGGCGGAGCTGTTCACCACCGGCACCCGCTACACAGGCGCGTCGCTGGGTTACCAGGTCGCCGGCGCGATCGGTGGCGGGTTCGGCCCGCTGATCGCGACGTCGCTGCTGGTCGCGGCCGGTGGCGCCCCGAACTATCTCTACGTCGCCGTGTTCATGCTCATCGTCTGCCTGCTCAGCGCGGGCACGGCCTGGTTCGCGCCGGAGATGAACCAGCGCGCACTGCGCGAGACGTGACGAGACTTCTGGAAGGACGGACATGACCGCACCCACCGAGCGTTCGCGCGGCGGACGGCACGTCGTCGCCCGCACCGACGAGATCCCGCCAGGGTCGCGCCGGATCGTGGAGCTGGACGGGCGCCAGATCGGCATCTTCAACATCGACGGCGAGTACGTCGCGTTCCTGCATCGCTGCCCGCACATGTCCGGTCCGTTGTGTGAGGGACAAGTGATCGGACTGGTCGAGTCCTCCGGACCCGGTGACGTGCGGCTCGACGAGAGCCGCAAGTTCCTGACCTGCCCGCTGCACGGCTGGGAGTTCGACGTGCACACCGGGCAGTCCTACTTCGATCCGAAGCGGGTGCGGGCCAAGCGGTTCCCGGTCGAGGTCCGCAGCGGTGCCGACGTCGCCGCGGAGGGCGCCGCCCCCGGCGCACCCGGCACTCCCGAGGCGGAGACGGGTGCGGCTCCGGAGCCCGACGGCCGCGTACCCGGCCCGTACACCGCGGAGACGTTCGAGGTGACCGTGGAGCGGGGGCCGGCAGGAGGCGGAGCCGACGGGGTGGGGAAGACACAGGACTACGTCGTGGTCAGCACCGGCCGTCCGCGCCGCACGTGACCTGCCGCAAGTGAGAGGAACCGAGTCGATGACCACTGCACTGCTGGAGAACACGACCCGCACCGACCTCTGGTCCGGATCGGTGATCGACGCCGATGTCCACGCGAACGTCCCGTCGCTGGAGACGCTCTACCAGTATCAGGAGCCGGTCTGGGTGCAGTGGGCGCAGGAGCGCGGCTGGGCGGGGCCGGCCGGGCTGACGATCGCCTACCCGCCGAACGCGCCGACCACCTCCCGCGACGAGTGGCGTCTCGGCGACGCCCCGCCGGCGTCGGACCTGGGCGCCCTGCAGCGCCACATCCTCGACCCCTGGCAGGTCGAGAAGGCTGTCCTGAACTGCTACTACGCGATCGACTCGCTGCGTCACCCGGACTGGGCCGCCGCACTGGCCCGCGCCGTCAACGACTGGCTGGTCGCCGAGTGGCTGGACCGCGACCCGCGCCTGGTCGGTTCGCTGGTTGTACCGGCGCGCGACCCGCAGGCGGCCGCCGACGAGATCGACCGGGTCGGTGGCCACCCCGGGTTCAAGCAGGTCATGCTCCCGGTCCGCTCCGAGCAGCTCTACGGCCAGCGCTCCTGGTGGCCGCTATACGAGGCGATCGTGCGCAACGACCTGGTGCTCGGCATGCATTGGGGCGGCTCCGCGGACGGCGCGCCGTCCACCAGCGGGTTCCCGTCCTGGTACGTCGAGGAGTATGCGGCCGAGACCCAGGTCTACGCCTCCCAGGTGATCTCCATGATCGCCGAAGGGGTGCTGCGAAAGTTCCCGGAGTTGCGGGTCTCGATGCTCGACTGCGGCTTCACCTGGATCCCCACCTGGGGATGGCGGATGAACAAGGAGTGGAAGGGCCTGCGCCGGGAGATCCCGTGGGTCGACCGTCCGCCGATGGACCTCGTGCGCGAGCACTTCCGCTTCTCCGTCGCCCCGATCGACGCCGGCCCGCCCGCGCAGATGGCAAAGATCGTCGAGTGGCTGGGCACCGACGACCTGCTGATGTTCGGCACCGACTACCCGCACCGTCACGACGACGACATCGCCGAGTTCCTCGGGATCCTGCCCGAGGGCATGCGCGCCAACGTGATGTCCGAGACGGCGCGGCGCTGGTACCGGCTCCATTCTTGATCGAACAGTGTGGGGCGTCCGGTGCCACCGGTGGCACCGACCATCCCACTCAGATCGATCACGCGGCTCGGAGCAGGGCCGAGCGGATCCTTGCCAGCACCCTGTCCGGCCGCTCGGTGAGTTCCTTCCAGGTGATGCGCAGCAGGGTCCAGCCCGCGTCCACCAACGCGTTGCCCTTCTCTCGGTCCGCGTTGAACCGGTCCGGGTCGGTGTGCCAGGCCCAGCTGTCGAACTCGATCGCCAGCCGGGCGCCGGGAAATGCGATGTCGATCGTCGTGCGGCCGAAGGGATGCCCCACGACGAAGCCGGTGACCCCGGCCCGGCGGAGCAGTCCGATGAGACGGCGTTCGGCGGCGGAGTCCGCCCGGTCGGCACAGGCGACCAGGAGCTCGCGGGCGCGGGCGATGCCGTACGAGCCGACCGATCGGCAGTATGCCTCGTGCAGTGCCTCGAACCGGACGTGTCGCTGCTGGAGTGCCCGGTCGAGGAACGTGGCCCCGTCGTCGAGCACCGCGGCGGTCTCGAGCACGGTCAGTGCCGGCTCGGTCACAGCGATGCCACGGACCATGGCGCGGTCGAGCGGATCGAGGTCTCGTCGCCGCAGCCGGACGCCCGGTGGTGGACGCCGGCGCAGCTCCCGCCCGATGGTGACGTCGATCGGACCCTCCGGCACCCGGCCGAGCATGCCGAGCCACAGGGCGGATGCGGGACCGCTGACGACCGAGTCCGGCCCACCCCACAGCCACGCCGCGCGGATCCGAGCCGGGTCCGTGAGCGAATGCCCGCCGACGAGGTAGACGCCCGGATGGATGCGCAGCCACCGTCCCTCGGCGACCCACCGGGTGATCGTCCGCGCTGGAACACCGTGCTCGAGCGCCTGGGCCCGGCTCACCACCCCGCCCTGGGTCAGCAGGAGGTCGTTCCACGCACGTGACATCCGAGCAGGGTCGGTCCTCGGCCGCGTCTGCGTGCCGGTTTCCGGGGTATACGTTCACGAACGACAGGTGATCGATCTGCGTGGGATGTCCGGCGCCATGGCTGGCGCCGGACCTCCCTCACGGATCGATCATGGATATGGGCGGGCTGTCAGACGGTGACGCCGTCGGCCTCCCGGGCGGCGAGATCGTCGATGACGTCGTAGATGTGGCGCTGGTGCTGCTCGACGGCCGTGCAGTAGCGCTCGGTCTCGCCGGCGGCCAGGGCGTCGACGATCTCGGTGTGCTCGCCGTGCATGCGCGAGACGACAGCCTCGCCGTAGTCCATGAACGAGCGGTAGGGCTGGATCAGCGCCCACATCCGGGCGGTCTCGCCGGCCACGATTCGCATCGGGGAGAGCACCCAGAACCGCTCGTGAAACAGTCGGTCGGCCTGCACGATCGCGTAGGCGCTGCGGCCGGTCAGGGCTCGCATCGCGTCGTTGCAGGCGCGCAGGCCGGCGATCTCGTCGTCGCCGGGGCGGCGGGCGGTCGCGGCCAGGCGGTTCTCGCAGGCGTCGCGCAGCCAGCAGATCTCGGCGAGCTCGGCGGCGGTCAGCTTCGCCACGTAGTGACCGTGGTTGCGGCGGTGGTGCAGCACGCCCTCGGCGGCCAGGGTCTTGAACGCCTCCCGGACCGGCACCCGCGTGCTGCCCAGGCGCGTGGCCAGCTCGTCCTGGCGCAGGTGCTCGCCGGGGAGCACCTGGCCGTTGGCGATCATCTCGCGCAGGGCGGTCGTCACCCGGTCCCCGGCACGGCCGTAGCCGACGTCGAGCGCGGGATTCTTCTCGGCGCCCGTTCTCGTGTCGGCCGGGCTGCTCTCGGTGGTCATCTCGGCGGCCAGGTTACCGGCCGGGATCCGTGCCGGACGCGCACCGGTGGGCGGCCGCGCCGTTGCGGCCGTCCACCGGTGCGGTGCTCATGCCGCCTCTGCGGGAGGAAGTACGTCGGCGGTGCTCATGCCGCCTCTGCGGGAGGAAGTACGTCGGCGGTGCTCATGCCGCGATACCGGACGCGCGCACTCCTGTACCGGCCAGCAGAGGGATGCCGTAGAGGTTGCTCGCGTTCTCGCCGAGGATCTTGCGGCGGATGTCGGAGGGCAGGTGGGCCGGCACCGACTCGTAGGGGGAGTCGGAGTCCCAGTGCGGGTAGTCCGAGGAGAACATCATGTGGTCGGTGCCGAACTGGGAGTGGAACATGTCCAGCAGCGGTCCGAACTCCTCGAGGTTCTCCGGCTCCTCCATCGGCTGGGTGGCGAACCAGAAGTGCTCGGACAGGTACTCCGAGGGCTTGCGCTGCAGGTGCGGGACCTCGGCCCGCAGCATCGTCCAGCTCTTGTCCAGGCGCCACGCGAACGGCATCGCCCAGGACCAGGCCTGCTCGATCAGCGCGATCTTCAGGCCGGGGAACTGGTCGAACGCGCCCTCGAAGATCAGGCTCGAGACCAGCGTGTAGTTGCGCAGCGGGAACCCGGTGTGCCACTCGAAGTAGTAGTTTACCGTGCCGTTGGCGGTCATCCTCCGGCCGGGCGAGGTGTGGAAGCCCAGCGGCAGACCGTAGTGCTCGCAGGCCTGCAGGATCGGCCAGTACTTCGGGTGCCCGATCGGGTACTCCGAACGCGGCTCGATCAGGACCTGGACGAACCGGTCCCCGCGCGGGCCCTCCTTGCAACGGGTGATCTCACGGACGGCCTCGGCCGGGTCCTCGATCAGCACGTTGATCGAGGAGTAGAACCGGGGGTCGTCGGCCAGCCACAGGTCGCGGTGCACGTCGTTGAACGCGCGCAGCAGCTCGGTCCCGAACTGGGCGGGGAAGTTCGTGTTGCCCTTGCTCAGGTTCAGCGCGGTCGCGTCGCCGAGCACCACGCCGCTCATGTCGAACGTGTCGATGAGCTGCTCACGGGTGAAGCTCGGGATGACGCCGGGACGCCCGCTCGGGTCGATCGCGTCGAGGCGGTGGGTGAACTGGCGCTGCGGCACGATCCGGGACTCGGTCGAAGTGTCGCGGAGCCCGATCAGATCGAGGTGGTCGAGCCACCGCTGGCTGAGGCGCTCCCGGATCGAGGAGTCGGAGACGACGACAGTCGGGTGGACGTCGACGTCGACGACGGGGATCCGGGCCTCCTCGGTGACGGCCGGTGTCGTGGACGGTGTCGCGAGCGTCGTCATGGGGCCCTCCTGGCGCTGCGTCGTGGCAAGGCGCCGTTGCCCCTGCCTGGTTGCCGGTGCCTCGTTGCCGTTGTCTCGTTACGAGGCGTTGAGAAATAACATGTTATGTTGTCGATGACGTCCACGCCATGCCTCGACGCCGAGGATCCGGGTCGATTTCGCCCCCGCGCGCCCTCGCCCGTCGTCGCTACCGACACGCAGGGGGCACCGATGGCCGACACCCGCGACGCGTCCCCGCCGGGCTCTCCCGGCGCACCGGCCCCGCTCGGGCACCGGGGCATCGTCCCGCCCCGGATCGGTCCGGACCCGGAACCGCTGCCGGAGGAGATCCTGGCGATCTACCGGGCCACCCCGGCCGCCGCGGTCAGCGACAAGGTCGGCCGGCTCTGGACATGGAGCCGGTGATCGGGCCGATGCACCCGTCGATGCCACGCCTGGCCGGTGTCGCGATCACGGTGAAGGCGCCGCCCGGGGACAACTGGGCCGTCTTCGGCGGGCTCAACCGCGCGTTCCCCGGTTCGGTGCTGGTCGTGGACTGGCGCGGGCACACCGGAAGCTGTGGCGGCGGGGAGAAGGCCCTGCTGCCCGGCATCGCCCGCGGTCTGTCCGGCGTCGTGATCGACGGTGCGTGGCGCGACGTCGACGACGTCGCGGCGCGCGGGTTCCCGCTGTTCGGACGCTGCGCCACCCCGTTCTCCCCGGCCAAGCGCGATCCCGGCGAGGTCGACGTGCCGGTGAGTTGCGGCGGCGTCGTGGTCGAGCCCGGTGACGTCGTGGTCGGCGACTCCGACGGCGTCGTGGTCGTCCCGCGACGGCACGCCGAGGACGTCGCGCGGGCGTTGGCGGCACAGGCCGGCGGCGCGGACGCGCACGACGAGGACATGGTCCGGCGGATCGGCGAGGGGTTCGAGGCAGAGGTCACCGAGTGGAGCGCAGGCGGAACGAGTATCGACACCGAGTGGAGCGCAGGCGGAACGAGTATCGACACCGAGTGGAGCGCAGGCGGA
>JAKDNL010000297.1 GCA_030451825.1 Pseudonocardia sp.
GACGCCACGGCTGTCGTCTGGCCGGACGACAGCCCGCATGTCACACTCACCCACCGTCGTCCGGGACGCGCACACCCGGACATCCACCAGCCCCCGGACCTCCACCAGCGCACCGCAGACCGATCAGGGGCCCCTCCGCCGGTGAGCGTGACACCACGGCTGTCGAACGGCCGGACAACAACCCGGATGTCACGCTCACCCGCCGTCGTCCGGGACCGGCGCCTACCGGCGCCGGAGCATCGGCACGTGCGGGATGCCGTCGTCGAGGAACGACGGCCCGGTGGCGATGAAGCCGAACCGCTCGTAGAACGGCACCTGGTGCTCCTGCGCGTCGAGCACGCAGGCCCGGGATCCGACCTCGGCCAGCACTGCGGTCATCAACTGCGCGCCCAGCCCACATCCGCGGGCATCGGCACGGGTGCAGACCCGCCCGATCCGGTACCCGCCGTCGGGCTCGGTGAGCAGACGCAGGGTGCCCAGCACCGGCGCCGGGTCCTCCCCGGTCGCCTGTGCCGACTCTCGTTCCGCGTTCGCTGCTCTCCCCCCGGCGAGCCAGTAGTGCCGGGTGCGCGGTTCCAGGTCCCGGCCGTCGAGCTCGCTGTAGGGGCAGTTCTGCTCCACCACGAACACGTCGACCCGCAGCTGCAGCAGCGCGTAGAACGCCGGAACGTCCAGGTCGAGCGCCCAGCTCCGGCGCAGGGTCGCGGTCCTCGTGTCCACCGTCACCCGCGGTTGGTACCAGACACCCGGGCCCGCGCGGAACCGACCGGCTAGCCTCGCGCGGGTGCGTCACCACGATCTCGTCGTCATCGGCACCGGCTCCGGCAACACGTTCCTCGACGAACGGTTCGCCGGCCTCGACATCGCGCTCGTCGAGCACGGCATCTTCGGGGGAACCTGTCTCAACGTCGGCTGCATCCCGACCAAGATGTACGTCTACGCCTCCGACGTGGCCGAGCTCATCCGCGGGGCGGGGCGCTACGGCCTCGACGCGAGCATCGACAAGGTCCGCTGGACCGACATCCGGGACCGGATCTTCGGCCGGATCGACCCGATCTCCGCCGGCGGCCGGGACTACCGGGTCAACGGCAGCCCGAACGTCACCGTCTACTTCGGGCACGCCTCGTTCACCGGTGAGCGCGAGCTCTCGATCGAGCGCACCGACGGCTCGGGCACCGAGGAGATCTCCGGGGACCGGGTCGTCGTCGCCGCGGGCAGCCGCCCGTTCGTGCCACCGCAGGTCGAGGCGTCCGGCGTGCCGTACGAGACCTCGGACACCGTGATGCGCCTGGACGCGCTGCCCGAGCACCTGGTCATCCTGGGCGGCGGTTACATCGCCTCGGAGTTCGCACACGTGTTCTCCTCGCTCGGCAGCACGGTCACGGTGATCGCGCGCAGCCCGCAGTTGCTGCGCCACCTCGACGGCACGATCGCCGAGCGCTTCACCGAGATCGCGTCCGCCCGCTGGGACTGCCGGCTGGGCCGCCAGATCACCGGCGTCACCGGCACCGGCGACGACTTCCGGATCACCCTCGACGACGGCTCCGAGGTCACCGGCGACACGCTCCTGGTCGCGGCCGGGCGCCTGCCCAACGGCGACCGGATGAACCTGCCCGCGGCCGGCATCGACACCCACCCGGACGGCCGCATCGTCGCCGACCCGGCGCAGCGCACCTCGGCCGAGGGCGTCTGGGCACTCGGCGACGTCAGCTCACCGCACCAGCTCAAGCACGTCGCGAACGCCGAGGCCAAGATCGTCGGGCACAACCTGGCGAACCCGGACGCGCCGCGCGAGATCGATCACCGGTTCGTCCCGGCGGCGGTGTTCACCGACCCGCAGATCGCCTCGGTCGGGCTGACCGAGCAGGAGTGCCGCGCGCAGGGGCTCGACATCACGACGAAGGTGCAGGACTTCGGCGACGTCGCGTTCGGCTGGGCGATGGAGGACACCACCGGCCTCTGCAAGATCATCGCGGAGAATGGCACCGGACGGCTGCTCGGCGCGCACCTGATCGGCCCGCAGGCCTCCACGCTGATCCAGCCGCTGATCCAGGCCATGCAGTTCGGCCTGGACGCCGCGACGATGGCCACCGGCCAGTACTGGATCCACCCGGCCCTGCCCGAGGTCGTCGAGAACGCCCTCCTGGGCCTGGAGATCTGACGCCCCTGCCGCGTCACACAGGGATCGTCGGTCAGTCCACCAACACCACGTCGACGTCCAACGCTCGATAGGTGCCCAGCGCGCGCCGGTCTCGCGTCACGAGCGGTATCCCGGCCTGGACGGCCGCGGCTCCGACGAGTGCGTCATACACGGCCCCGCCCGCGATGCCCGCATCCGGCAGGCGGGCGAGCAGGTCGGCCGCACCCTGTGGGTCCAGGTAGGTCGAGTGGGGGAAGTTCTGCGCGAGCAGCCGCGCCACCGCTGCCGCGGTACGGCGGCTCGGAGTGGGGAGCCGTGTCAGGACGGAGAACGTCTCGAATGCCGCGTGCCCGGAGAGCCCGATCCGGCGCCCCTCCACCGCAGCCCGGCAGGGCCGGACGGCCCTCGTGGTCGGCCACACTCAGCGCCACCGCGACACTCGTGTCGATCAGCAGCTCCGGCCGGGCACGATCAGCGCTGGTCTGCATCGCGCAGCTCGCGGACCTCGTCATCGGACAGCCCGAGACCGGATCCCGGGACGAGAAGCCACCCGTCCTGCTCGTCGAGGGTGTCGTCGGCGACGGGACGGACCAACAGATCAGCCCCGTCGGCCACGACCTCGACCTCCCCCGGGAGCAGACCGAGCCGGTCGCGCAACTGCTTGGGGATCACCAGCCTCCCGGCAGCATCGATGGTTGCTTTCATGCCATGACGATACCGCCGGAGGTGGCCTCGGCGGAGCCATTCAGCTCGCAGGGCGCTCGGCGCGGTCGTCGACGGTCTCCCCCGGCGTTTCGGCGACCGCACGGTCCTGCACGGCATCCGGGTCGAACGGGACGGCCGGGGCCGGCTCCCCGCGCACGTCGGCCAGCAGGACGGTGACCTCGTCCATGATCTTCTTGGTGGCCGCGTCGAGGTTCGTCCTGGTCAGCGGCTTGTCCTGGAACTCCGACAGGTCCACCGGCGGGCCGAGCACCACGCTCACCCGCTGCTTGGGCCAGACCTTCGGCTTCCCGTCGGCGGGCAGGACGTTCTGGCTGCCCCAGTTCGCCATCGGGATCACCGGTACGCCCGAGCGCAGGGCGATCCGGGCCACCCCGTTCTTCGGGCGCATCGGCCAGCAGGCCGGGTCGGCGGTGTAGGTGCCCTCCGGGTAGACGGCGACGATCTCGCCGCGCTTCAGGGCGTCGATCGCGCCGGAGAACGACTCGGTGGCCCGCTTGGACGCCCGGTAGACCGGGATGTGCCCTCCGCGGCCGAGCACCCACTTGACCACCGGGATCGTCCACAGCTCGCTCTTGGCCATGAACCGCGGCATCCGTCCGTGCGAGATGCCGAACGCGACGTCGAAGATCGGGTCCGACGACGACACGTGGTTGGCCACCAGCATCGCCCCGCCGGTGTGCGGCAGGTGCTCCCCGCCACGCCAGCCCAGCCGGGTGCCCCACATCACGATCGGCCAGATCACCTCGATCGCGAGGCCGAACCAGAAACCCGATCCGCGACGGCGACGGCGCGCCGTCAATCGGATCCGCTGCCACACCGTCAACGCGGGCGGGACGCCCATCTGCCGCTCCTCGCTCCCCCGTGGGGTCCAGTGTCCGCCGCGTTCGTGCGGGGACAGGTGAATGGTCACATGGTCGCTCACGCCCGGTGGTCGGATCGAACGGGCCGGGCGAAGATCGGGCGCAGTGTCGGGGGAACACCCGACGCCGTCGGAGTGACCTGCGTCGCAGTCGACGTCCACCCGGCGGCCGGTGGTCCGAACACCGCGGTGAGTCCGGTCCGGTGCAGGGTGTGCCGGCGTCGTCAGCGAGGAACCCCATGCACGATCCGCAGTCCCCAGAACGCGGGCCCGCCCCCTACCTGGAGGTCGTCGGGGACCCCCATCCCGATCCCGCCGCCGTCGTCCTGGTCGCCCACGGCGGCCGCTCGCACAGCCGCGACACCGGCGCGCGCCGACGCCTCGCGTACTGGCGGGTGGTCCCGTTCGCCCGGCAGGTCGAACGGGGCGGCCGGGCCCACCGGAGCGAGGCCGGGGTCGGGGTCGCCGTCCATCTCCTGCGCTACCGCTACCGCGGCTGGAACGGCGCGGCGATGGACGCCTACCGGGACGCCTCCTGGGCGGTCGCCGAGATCGCCCGACGGCACCCCGGCCGCCCGGTCGCGCTGCTCGGACATTCGATGGGCGGGCGGGCCGTGCTGCGCGCGGCCGGCGGAAGAGGCGTCCTGGCGGTCTGCGCACTGGCGCCGTGGCTCGAGGGCGACCCGGTGGAGCAGCTGGCCGGGTGCAGCGTCCTGATCGCGCACGGGGACCGGGAGCGGATGACCGACCCGGCCGCGTCGTTCGACTACGCCGTGCGGGCCCGCCGGGTCACCGACCGGGTTGCGCGCTTCGAGGTGCACGGCGACGGCCACGCGATGCTGCGCCGGGCCGCCGACTGGTCGTCGTTGGTGCGCCGTTTCGTCCTCGGTGAGCTCGGTGTCGAACCCCTCGACGGTTCCATTACGAAAGCCATGCAGGAGCCCGCCCCGGGCGGGCTCCGCACACCACTGACAGGAGCAGGCCGATGAGCCAGGCCCGGACGACGAGCCGCCCGAGCGTCGCGGTCGTGGGCAGTGGCGTGGCCGGGCTGACCGCCGCGCACCTGCTCGCCCGCGCCTACGACGTGACCGTCTTCGAGGCCGACGCCCGGATCGGCGGCCACGCCCACACCCACGAGCTGACCACCTCCGACGGCGGCCTCACCGCCGTCGACACCGGCTTCATCGTGCACAACGACCGCACCTACCCGAACCTGCTGCGCCTGTTCGGCGAGCTCGGCGTGCCGACGCAGGACTCGGACATGTCGATGAGCGTGCGCTGCGACGGCTGCGGGCTGGAGTACGCCGGGGCGCAGAAGATCGGCGGCTTGTTCCCGCGGGCGTCGAACGTGACCCGTCCCGCCTATCTGAAGATGCTCGGCGAGGTCGTCCGGTTCCACCGGCACGCCCGCCGGGTCATGGACAGCGGTGCCGACGCCGGCGACGTCACCCTCGGCGCGTTCCTGGCGATCGGCGGCTACTCCCGCTACTTCGTCGAGCACTTCATGATCCCGGTCGTGTCCTGCGTGTGGTCGGCCGGCGCGGCGGTCTCGATGAGCTACCCGGCCCGCTACCTGTTCACGTTCCTCGACCACCACGGGATGCTCGGCATCGGCGGGTCGCCGCAGTGGCGGACCGTCACCGGCGGTTCGCAGGCCTACGTGTCGCGCCTGGTCAAGGGGCTCGGGGCGGTCCGCACCGCCACGCCGGTCCGCTCGGTGCTGCGCACCCCGGCCGGCGTCGAGGTCCGCGACGACGCCGACGTGGTGAGCGGGTTCGACCGGGTCGTCGTGGCGACCCACCCGGATCAGGCGCTGCGCCTGCTGGCCGACGCCACCGACGACGAGCGCGACGTGCTCGGCTCGTTCGAGTACTCGCCGAACGAGGTCTGGCTGCACCACGACACGTCGCTGCTGCCGCGCGCGAAGGGCGCCCGGGCGTCCTGGAACTACCTCAAGCCGGCGTGCCGGGCCGTGCCGAATGCCGCCCGCGGCGACGGGTCGAATGCCGCCCGCGGCGACGGGCCGGGCGCCGCCCGCGGCGGTGGGTCAGATGTCGCCCGCGGCGATGGGGCAGAGTCCCCTGTGCTGGTCAGCTACGACATGAACCGGCTGCAGCGCCTCACCGACCCGGACGACTGGGTGGTCACGCTCAACGGCTCCGGTCGCATCGACCCGGACGCGGTCGTGGCGAAGACGGCCTACGAGCACCCGATCTACACCCCGGAGTCGGTCGCCGCACAGCGCCGCCTGCCCGCGCTGAACACCGGGGTCACCGCGTTCGCGGGGGCCTACCACGGCTGGGGCTTCCACGAGGACGGCTGCGTCTCCGGCGTCCGCGCCGCCCAGTCCCTGTCCGAGCAGCCGCTGGGAGCGGGATGGTCCCTATGAGCGGGGCGGGGCGCGTCGAGGCGCAGCGGACCACCCGCGCCCCCGCGATCTACGACTCGGTGGTCCGCCACGTCCGGCGCAAGGACCAGGACTACCGGTTCAGCCACCCGATCTACCTGTGGCTGGTGGACCTGGACGCGATGCCGCGGCTGCCGGCCTGGCTGCGCCCGTTCGCCGGGTTCCGGGCGAAGGACCACCTCGGCGACCCGGACGCCACGATCCGGCAGAACGTCGATGCCTACCTCGCCCTGCACGGGATCGACCTGCGCGGCGGGCAGGTGCTGATGCTCGCGCACGCCCGCGTGCTCGGCCACGTGTTCAACCCGATCTCGGTGTTCTGGTGCCGCTGGGGAGGCGGGGAGAACCACGGCGGGATCGCCTGCGTGATCGCCGAGGTGCACAACACCTACCGGGAGCGGCACTGCTACCTGCTGTATCCCGACCCCGGCGGCCGGGCCGGCACCGAGAAGGACTTCTACGTCTCGCCGTTCCTGACCGTCGACGGGCAGTACTCGATGCTGCTGCGCGAGCCGGCCGACCGGCTCGCCGTCTCGATCACCCTGCGCCAGGACGACGAGATCGCCCTCACCGCGACCCTGATCGGCGCCCGCCGCCCGGCGACCACGCGCGAGGTGCTGCGCACGGTGCTGCGCCGCCCGCTGGTCACCCAGCGCACGTCGGCACTGATCCGCCGGCACGGCATCGCGCTGTGGCTGCGCCGGCTGCCCGTCGTCCCACGTCCCACGCACCGCCCGCAGAAGGGGGTCACGCGATGACCACACACCACGATCTCGGCCGGGTCACCGCGACCGCACAGCCCGGGGGCGCCGCCCGTCCCTCCACCCGCGCCGTGCCACGCCCGAACGAGGGCGTCTGGCCGGGCCTGGCGACCCCGCCGGTGGCCCCGGCCAAGGCCCGCGTCGCCGAGGCGCTGTTCCGCCGCGCGGTGCGGACGCTCCCGGTCCGGGTGGTGTTCCCCGGTGGGGAGCGGATCGGCGCCGGCGGCCCGGACTCCCCGGTCATGCGGATCGAGCGCCCGGGCCCGTTGTTCGCCCGGATGGGCACCGACTCCAAGATCGGCTTCGGCGAGAGCTACATGGCCGGCGACTGGACCACGACCGACCTGCCCGGGCTGCTCACCCCGTTCGCGGCGAAGCTCTCGACGCTGATCCCCCCGGTGCTGCAGCGGATGGCCCGGCGCTACGTCGAGGCCCGCCAGCCGCGCGAGGAGGTCAACTCGCTGGAGGGGTCGCGGGACAACATCCACCGCCACTACGACCTGTCGAACGACCTGTTCGCCCTGTTCCTGGACGAGACGATGTCGTACTCGGCGGCCTGGTTCGCCGACCGGGCCTGCGACGACGACCTGGCCGGCGCCCAGCGCCGCAAGATCGACGGCATTCTGGACATGGCCGGGGTCCGGAGGGGAATGCACGTGCTGGAGATCGGCACCGGCTGGGGCGCTCTGGCCATCCGGGCCGCGCAGCGCGGTGCCCGGGTGACGACGCTGACCATCTCCGCCGAGCAGAAGGCGCTGGCCGAGCAGCGGATCGCGGACGCGGGCGTCGCCGACCGGGTGCAGGTGCTGCTGCGCGACTACCGGGAAGCCCAGGGCAGCTACGACGCCGTCGTCAGCGTGGAGATGATCGAGGCCGTCGGCGAGGCGTACTGGCCGACCTACTTCGGCGCGCTGGACCGGCTGCTCTCCCCCGGCGGCCGGGTGGGCCTGCAGGCGATCACCATGCCGCACGACCGGCTGGCGGTGTCCAAGAAGGACTACACCTGGATCCACAAGTACGTCTTCCCCGGCGGGCTGATCCCCTCGGTGACCTCGATCGAGCACAACCTGGCCCACGACACGTCGCTGCACATCGTCGAGCGCCGCAGCCTGGGCTACGACTACGCCCGCACCCTCGGGCACTGGCGCGAGACGTTCCTGGCCCGCTGGTCGGAGGTCGCAGACATGGGCTTCGACGAGACGTTCCGGCGGATGTGGGAGTTCTACCTCGGCTACTGCGAGGCCGGCTTCCGGGTCGGCTACCTCGACGCCTTCCAGCTCTCACTGCAGCGCCGCCCGTCCTTCTGACCCGTGCGCGGAAATCGTCGCCAGGGCAGCGATTCCCGCGCACGACCCCCCTCGAGCAGGGGGGGGCATCGTGTGCAAGCCGCCCGTCGCCGCGCAGCGGGC
>JAKDNL010000001.1 GCA_030451825.1 Pseudonocardia sp.
TCGATCTCACCCCCGCCGCCTGACGACCCAAGATGAACTTCCGGTGCCACCCACTAAGGACCGCCAGTCGGTGGAGGTATCGGCGATGCCGAGCCGCTCCGCGACCCGGGACAGCCGCTCGGGCGTGCGCGCGCAGAGCGCGACCGGGTCGAAGCCGTCGGCGGCCCGATAGGCGGGCACCTGGACGTGGGCGCCCCACCCCACCCCCACGACGCCGACGCGCAGCGGGCGGGATCGGTCGGTGGGTCCGGACGTCCCGGTCGTCGCTGTCGGCATCGTCGTCGACCCCCTGGTCCCTGCGGTACGGGCGTGTTCCGGGCCAGATCGTGACAGAGACCACCGGTCCGCCACAACCGTCGGAGATCCATTATCTGACAGTGAAGCTCCGCATGGATCGACCTGTCGACGATCGCCGGAGCCGGCGAAACAACAGCTCAACTCGTCAGGTATCGGATTTCGGGTATGCCATCAGCGAGGACCCTCTTGTGGCGATCACCACATGTCTGACACTCTCGTCACCGTCTTGCCGGTGCTGGGGCAGCGACCTCGTCGACCGTGGTCCGGCCACCGGCCTCCCCGTCCGGGGACGATCACATCGGAGTGACCATGGCCCAGCACGTCGTGTTCCTGCTCCTCGGCCTCGGCAACGGGGCGGTGTTCGGTGCCCTCGCACTCGCACTCACCCTGACCTACCGCAGCTCGGGGATCATCAACTTCGCGACCGGCAGCATCGCCCTGCTGGCCGCGTACGTCTACGCCTACCTACGCAAGGGTGAGCTCATCCTGCTGGTCCCGGGCCTGCCGAAGACCGTCGACATCGGCGTGAAGATGCCGATGCTGCCGGCCCTGCTCATCGCCGTGGCGCTCTCCGGGCTGCTCGGGCTCGTCCTGCACCTGGTGGTGTTCCGGCCGCTGCGCGACGCGCCACCGGTCGCCAAGGCGGTGGCCTCGCTCGGTGTCTCGCTCGTGATCACCGCGCTGATCGCCGCGCGGATGGGTACCACCGCGATCGCCGTGGCCCCGATCTTCCCGGTCGACCTGTGGCACCTCGGCGCCGTGAAGGTGCCCGGTGACCGGATCTACCTCGCGATACTCGTGGTCGTGGTCGCCGGGGCCCTCGCGCTGGTGTTCCGCCGGACCCGCTTCGGCCTCGCCACCCGGGCCGCCGCGGAGAGCGAGAAGGGCGCCTTCGTCAGCGGTGTCTCACCCGACCGCGTCGCCGCCGGCAACTGGGTCATCAGCTCCGCGGTCGCCGGGCTCGCCGGGATCCTGATCGCGCCGATCGTGCCGCTGATCCCGGTGTCCTACACGCTGTTCATCGTCCCCGCCCTCGCCGCCGCGATCATCGCCCGCTTCCAGAACCTGGTGTGGGCGGTCGCCGCCGGGCTCGCCATCGGCGCCCTGCAGTCCGAGGTGCAGCTGCTGCAGACCCTGGTCTCGTGGCTGCCGTCCTCCGGCCTGCCCGAGCTGGTGCCGCTGATCCTGATCCTGCTGGTGCTGGTGGTCCGGGCGCGCCCGCTTCCCGGCCGCGGCGCGCTCATCGTGCAGAACCTCGGCCGCGCCCCGCGGCCACGCCACCTCCTGCTCCCGACGCTGATACCGGTGGTGCTCGCGGCCGCCGGGCTGGCGCTGTTCACCGGGGTGCTGCGGGGCGGGTTGATTTCGACGTTCATCTTCGCGATCATCGCCCTGTCGGTGGTCGTCGTGACCGGCTACGCGGGGCAGGTGTCGTTCGCGCAGCTGCCGCTCGCGGGGGTCGCGGCATTCCTGCTCGCACCGCTGGCGGGCGCGCTCGGCGTCCCCTTCCCGATCGCCCCGCTACTGGCCGCGCTGGGCGCCACCGTCATCGGCGTCGTGATCGGGCTCCCGGCCCTGCGGATCCGCGGACTGACGGTCGCCGTGGTGACGTTCGCCCTGGCCTTCGCGCTGGAGGCGCTCTGGTTCCGCAACCTCGCGATCGCCGGGTCCGAGGGCCTGCCGGTCCCCCCGCCGACCCTGTTCGGCATCGACCTCGGCATCGGGACCGGCGCGGACTTCCCGCGGATCACCTTCGGCGTCGTCTGCCTGGTGGTCCTGGTCGCGGTGGCCCTGGGGGTCGCGCTGCTGCGCCGGAGCAGGCTGGGATCGCAGATGCTTGCCGTACGGGCCAACGAGCGCTCGGCCGCGGCCGCCGGGGTCGACGTCGTCCGGGTCAAGCTGTCCGCGTTCGCGATCGGTGCGTTCCTCGCCGGGCTCGGCGGCGCGCTGCTGGCCTACAAGCTCGGCACCGTCACCTTCGACCCGTTCACCGCGATCCTCGGGCTGACCTTCTTCGGCACGGTCTACCTCGCCGGGACGACGTCGGTGGCCGGCGGCCTGCTGGCCGGCGTCACCGCCGTCAACGGGGTGTTCTATGTGCTCGTCGGCCAGGTCGTACCGACCGGGCTCTGGTACGAGGTGGTCGCGGCGATCCTGTTGGTGCTCACCGTGGTCCTCAACCCCGAGGGCATCGTCGGGCCCGCTCACGAGCTGATCGCCAAGCGCCGCGGCCAGACCCGTGCCGCGACCGGATCGGCCGTCGCGCCGACCGCTGTACCCGCCGCGCGGCGGACCCGGCCCACCGGCGCCCCGCCGGGCCGGCCCGATCTGTTGTCGGTCCGCGGGCTGACCGTGCGGTACGGCGGGGTGCTCGCCGTCGACGGCATCTCCCTCGACGTCGCGCAGGGTCACATCGTCGGCATGATCGGCCCGAACGGCGCGGGCAAGACCACGGCGGTCGACGGGATCAGCGGGTTCGCCGGGGCGCAGGGCGCCGTCGTGCTCGACGGCCGGGAGCTGACCGGGCTACGCCCACACCAGCGGATCCGGGCCGGCCTCGGCCGGACATTCCAGGCGATCGAGCTCTACGAGGACCTGACGGTGCAGGAGAACGTCTCCGTGGGGCTCACCGCGCGCCAGGACCGCACCGCCACCGACGGCCTCGCCGAGACCCTTGACCTGCTGGGGCTCGCCGAGGTGGCCGAGCGGCCCGCGGGTGAGCTCTCGCAGGGCCAGCGCCAGCTCGTGTCGATCGCCAGGGCGCTGGTCGGCAGGCCCGCCGTCCTGCTGCTCGACGAGCCGGCCGGCGGACTGGACACCGTCGAGAGCGCCTGGCTCGGCGAGCGGCTGCGCGACGTCCGCGACAGCGGCGTCACGATCCTGATGATCGAGCACGACATGAGCCTGGTGCTCGGGCTCTGCGACGAGATCTACGTCCTGGACTTCGGCCAGGCGATCGCGCACGGCACGCCGGCCGAGATCCGGACCCATCCCCGGGTGGCCGAAGCCTACCTGGGTAGCACCCACGCGGCGGAGGTGACGGCGTGAGCGAGGCGAACGGCACGAGCAGCCCGAACGGAGCAGCAGAGCCGGTCGGGGCCACCGCCCCGGGCGGCGGGCCGGTGCTGGAGGTGCGCGGCCTCGAGGCCGGGTACGGACCGATCTCCGTCGTCCGCCCCATGGACCTCTCGGTCGAGGCCGGCACGGTGCTGGGGGTGCTGGGCCCCAACGGGTCCGGCAAGACCACCCTGATGCTGACCCTGGCCGGTCTGCTCCCCCGCCTCGGAGGGGATGTGCGGGTCAACGGGATGGCGCTGCCCTCCGGGCGGGCCGCCGTCGCCAACCGTGTCGGGCTGGTCCTCGTGCCCGACGACCGGGCGCTCTTCACAGCGCTCGACGTGCGGGAGAACCTCGCCGTCGCCCGACGGGCCGGGGGGCCCACCGACGACGAGATCGTGGATCTGTTCCCCCCGCTCGCCCCGCGGCTAATGGTTACTGCCGGGGAGCTCTCGGGCGGCGAGCAGCAGATGCTCGCGGTGGCCAGGGCCCTGGTCCAGCGGCCGCGGGTGCTGCTCATCGACGAGATGAGCATGGGTCTCGCCCCGGTCGTCGTCGAGGGGCTGCTGCCCGTGGTTCGCCGGATCGCCGACGAGACGGGGGCCGTCGTGCTGCTCGTCGAGCAGCATGTGCAGCTCGCGCTCGATGTCGCCGACCGGGCCGTGGTGCTGGTGCACGGCGAGCTCGTGCGCGACGAGGCAGCCGCGGACCTCGCCGCGGACCCCGCCGGGCTCGAGGCTGCCTACCTGGGCGCCACCACCCTGTCCTGACCCACCGCGCGTCCCACCCCGGTGCCGTCCGCGGACGGCCCACCACGAAGGAGGTTCCCACATGAAAGTCCATTTCGGACGGTCTGCCGGGCTGTTGGCCGCGGCGCTCAGCGCGGTCGTGCTCGCCGCAGGATGCGCGAGCGGCGCGTCGGGCGAAGCCGGCGGCGGTGATACGCGCGCACTCGGCCCGGAGAAGGCTGCGGCGGGCGAGCCGGTCAAGATCGGCTGGATCAGCACCGGGCAGACACAGGCCAACGACACCACCGACGAGATCCGCGGGGCGGAGGCCGTCGTCGCCTACGCCAACGCCCGGCTCGGCGGCATCGGCGGGCGCCCGATCGAACTCGTCACCTGCGAGGAGAAGGGCACCCCCGCCGGCGCCCAGGCCTGCGGCAACCGCATGGTGTCCGAGGGGGTCTCGGCGGTCGCGGCAGGATCGTCGGGTCAGGCCGACCCGTGGATCGAGATCGCCAACGCCGCCGGTATCCCGGTCGGGATGAACTTCGCCTCGACCGAGCTGGTACTCGACACCCCGAACGTCTTCGTGTTCGGCAACCCCCTGGGCGCACACGGCACGCCGGCTGCGTTCGCCCGCGAGAACGGCGCCGCCAGCGCCGCCATGCTCGTCATCGACGTACCGGCCGCAAGCGGTCCCGCCAAGGCCCTCGCCCCCGGCTTCTTCGCCAACGCGGGCGCCGCGGCCGAGGTCGTCGCCGTCCCGCCGGGCACCGCGGACATGACTCCGCAGGTCCAGGCGGCTCAGGCCAGGAACCCGCAGATGTACCACATCCTCGGTGACGAGACCTTCTGCACGAGCGCCATCAAGGCGATCCGGACCCTCGGCATCCAGGCGCCGATCACCGCGATCGACCGGTGCGTGGGACCGAACGGCAGCGCGTCCATCCCGGGCGGCTACGAGAACGTCGAGGCGATCGCCCAGGCCAACACCAACCCGGACGACGGCGAGTTCAAGATCTACGAGGCGGTCGTCGAGGAGTACGGCCCCGACGGGCTGGAGCTCAACCCGAACTCGGCCAGCGGCTACCAGGGCATGCTGAGCCTCGTGCGGGCCGTGAACGCCTCCGGCACCACCGACCTGACGCCGAAGGGGGTGTCCGCGGCGATCGCCTCGGCCCCCGCCGTCGCCTACCCGCTCGGCGGGGGCGGGACGTTCCAGTGCAACGGCACCGCGGTCCCGGCGATCTCGAAGAACATCTGCTCGAAAACGAGCTTCCTCGCCGACATCACCGAGGACGGCACGCTGACCAGCTTCCGCACCCTCGACACCACCGGGATCTACGAGGCGCCGAAGAGCTGAGGCCGCGCGGATACCGCCCGACCGCCTGCGCACGGCGTCGACGTGTCGATGTCGCGCGCAGGTTCCGTGCCGCAGCGCGGCGCGGGAAGACGTCCACTCACGGCAGGGCCACACGCAGGGCGGGGAGCATGTCCTCGGTGACCCCCCACAGCTCCGCCGTGGTCGCTCCGCCGTCGACCACGAGCGTCTGCCCGGTCGTGCGCGCCGCGAGGTCCGAGCAGAGGAACAGGACCGAGTTCGCGATGTCGATCGTCCGGGGCGCGGCCAGCGGATTGATCCCGTTCGTCGCGAACTCGTCGACCGGCTGGTCCATGTTGCCCCCTCCGACATTGCCCGGGGCAACCACATTCGCGCGGATTCCGTACTTGCCGAACTCGTACGCGAATGTCTTCGCCAGCGAGATCACGCCCGCCTTCGCCGCGCCGTAGGGCCCGTGAAAGGCGGCGGCCACCATGCCGTCGATCGACGCCAACGCCACCAACGAGCCACCACCGCCCTGCGCGACCATCCGCCTGGCGGCCTCCTGCCACACGAGGAAAACCTGCGTGAGGTTCTCCCGCAGCTGCTCGTCCCAGGCCTCCGGGGAGATGTCGAGGAGCCCGTTCCAGGTGGCGAGCCCGACGATGTCCACACACCCGTCGACCCCACCGAACTCCGCGGCCACCTCGTCGAACGCGCGCACAACCTCGTCCCGCTCGCGCACGTCCGCGACGATCGGCAGCGCCTCCCCGCCCGCCTCCCGGACCTCGGCGGCGATCGCCTTCGCCCGCCCCTCGTCGATGTCCACGCACGCGACCGAGGCACCAGCCGCGCCCAACAGCTGCGCCGACCACCGGCCGTGTCCCGCTCGGATCGGGTTGTAGCCGGCACCCGCCACGACCACACGCTTCCCCTGCAGTCCCAGATCGATCACTGGACTTCCTCTCATCCGTGACAACCCCGTCGCCGGACCTCAGCGATCCCGACGCACACGGCCATTTTTCGTCATTACGAATCTGGTTCTTATTTCTCGGATACCGTTGCGGGGAAATCAACGCATTGTCAAGATGACGTCGACATCGGCATCCACATCGAGGTGATGACATGCCTGCGCCTTCTGCGCGCTCGGCGACCCGGGCCGTCGCCGTACTCGACTACTTCACGACCAATCCCGGACGCGCCTTCACCCTCTCGGAGCTGTCGGCCGCGGTCGGTGCAAGCCCGTCGTCGCTGTCGTCGGTGCTGCAGGCGCTCCTGGACAAGGGCTATCTCGTGCGGCATCCACGCCACAAGACCTATGAGCTCGGACCGGCGCTCGTGGCGGTCGGGCACGCCGCCACCGCCCGGCACCCCGTGGTCGACCTGGCCCGCCCCGAGCTGGCCCGGCTCGCCACCGAGTTCGATTCCGAGTGCATCGGCAGCGTGGTCCTCGGCGATGACCTGCTCATCCTCGCGGTCGAGGGCCGGGCCACGCAGCGGACCCGCGGACTGACCGTCGGTGTCCGCATCCCGTTCATGCCCCCGTTCGGCGAGATCTGGCTCGCCTACGGCGATCTCGGAGACGTCGAACGATGGTGGGAGCGCGGGTCACACCACCTGGACGGCCCGGTCGGAGCCCCCGACGCCGAGTCCGTCCAGCGCCTGCGGGCAACCCTGGACGAGGTCAGGGGCCGCGGCTATGCCGTGGTCCTGCACAGCGAGCGCCTCACGGCGTTCGATGAGGCGATCACCCTGCACAACCGCCGTCCGATCGCGCACGGGTTGCACGAGCGGGTCCGCGAGCTCGCCGAATCGATCGGCGCGCAGTACGAGCTGCTCAACCGGGACCCCGAGACGACCTACGAGGTCGAGATGATCATCGCTCCGGTCTTCGGCCCCGACGGTGCGGTCGTGTTCGCAATCAGCCTGGTGTGCCACGGATCCCGGACCGGTGCCGAGATCGGCCGGATCGCGGACCGGGTGGTCGACACCGGGCTGAGCCTCACCCGCGCGATCGGCGGCCGCGTCCCGAACGCCGACGACCAGCGAACCGCATCGTGAACCGCGGCCCCGACGCCGACCCGGAACTCGCCGCGACCCGGCTGCGCGCCGACGGGACGACACTGCCGGACTGCCCCGGCGTCACTCTCACGCCCGACGTGTGTCACGGCGTTCCCGTGACGCACTTCCGACCCGACGACGTGGACTCCGACGACCGGGTGCTGCTCTGGTTCCACGGCGGCGGCTACCGCCTCGGCTCCGCCCGCGGTTTCGGGCGGTGGAACGCCGGCCTCGCCGCCCGGTGCGGTGTCGACGTGGTCTCCGTCGACTACCGGCTCGCCCCGGAACATCCCTTCCCCGAGGCGCTGATCGACGCCGTGCTCGCCTACACGGCGGTGGCGGCATCCAGTCGTCGCGTCGTCGTCGGAGGCGAGTCGGCGGGCGGTGGGCTCGCGGCCGCGCTGCTCCTCGTCCTCGCCGACCGCGACCTCCCGGCGCCGGTCGGCGGCGTGCTGTGCTCGCCGTGGCTGGACCTGAGCAACTCCTCGACGTCGTTCACCGAGAACGCCTCGACGGACGCGCTCTTCCCCCGAGCCGCGGCCGACCGGGCGGCCGCCCTCTACCTCGTCGGGCATCCCCCGACCGATCCCTACGCCTCACCCCTGCTCGGGGACTGGGCACTCCAGCCACCGCTGCTGCTCCAGGCGAGTACCGCGGAGAACCTGCGCGACGACGCCGTCGGGCTGGCCGCGTCGGCGCCCGGCGGGCGGTTGGAGCTCTACGACGGCGTGCCCCACGCCTGGCACATCGGCTATCCGGAGGCTCCGCGCAGTGTCGAGGCCGCCGAGTCGATCGCGCGTTTCGTGAACGAGATCGCCTGTCCGACGGAGGTTCAGCGAACATGACGACATCCCCTGCGCGCGAGGCGGTCCTGGACGCCTTCGCCCTCGACGGCCGGGCCGCGGTCGTGACCGGTGCGGCGAGCGGCATCGGCCGCGAGACCGCCGCCGTGTTCGCCCGGGCCGGCGCCGACGTGGTGCTGGCCGACCTGGACGTCGCCGGCCTCGAGGAGACCGCCGGGCTCGTGCGGGAGGCCGGCCGGACCGCCCTCGTGTGCCCGACCGATGTCTCGGTGCGGTCCGAGGTCGAGGCACTCGCCGACGCCGCCCTGGCCGAGTTCGGACGCCTGGACGTCTGGGCCAACGTCGCGGGGGTCCTCCGGTACTTTTCCCTCACCGAGGCCGCGGAGACGGAGGTCCGGGCGATGACGGCGGTGAACCAGCTCGGGGTCTACTGGGGCATCGCGGCGGCGGGGCGGCGGATGGTGGCCGCCGGCCGGGGCGCGATCGTCAACGTCGCCTCGACCGGGGGCGAACTGGGGATCCCCCGGCTGTCCGTCTACGGCATGACGAAGGCGGCCGTCCTCCATCTCACGAAGACCGCCGCGGCCGAGTTCGGACCGGCCGGGGTGCGGGTGAACGCCGTGGCCCCAGGGTTCGTCGAGACCCCGATGGTCGCGACCCACTTCACGGACGAGCGAGGCGAGATCGACGAGGCCGCACGCGAGCGGCTCCTCGCGCAACGCGCCGACACGGCGCCCCTCCGCACGACCGGGACACCCCACGACATCGCGCTCGCCATGCTCTACCTGGCCGGCGACGCGGCGGGCTTCATGACCGGGCAGACGTTGCGGCCCAACGGTGGCGTCACCATGTCGTAGTCCCCTCCGGTGTGCGGTCGTGACCTGCGCACACGTGTGATCAAAAAGTCAGACAGAACGTCAGAAACTCCTGAGGAGACAACGATGGTCGACGACCACCTCATCCGCGCCGCCGTGGACCAGGCGGAGCTCAGCGCGCTGCGCCTCGCCCTCTACCAGGCGACCGGCGATCCGACGATCGCCGCCATCCCGCTGGAGAACCGGGTGGTCCGCGGTGGCGCCGGTGTACTGCCCGTCGTCCCGGAGCAGTACCACGACCGGCTCAAGGAGGAGGCGGTCCGGTTCCTTCGCGGCGAGGCGGCGGGGCACGTCCACCGGACGCCGTCGCGCGAGGAGATCGATTCCCTGATCATGCTGGCCCACGGCGAGACCGTGGCAGACGAGGTGCTCGCCGCTCGACGGGATCTGCTCGCGTTCGCGGAGCACACCCGTCAGACGCTGCCCCCGGAGGGCGGTGTCCGCGTCCCACATGACTTCCACGTGATCGTCATCGGAGCCGGATTCAGCGGGATCGCGATGGGGGTACAGCTCGACCTCCTCGGGATCCCGTACACCGTCCTGGAGCGCCGCCACGAGGTGGGCGGGGTGTGGAGCACGAACACCTACCCCGACGCACGGGTCGACACCCTGAGCGCGACCTACCAGTTCTCGTTCGAGAAGGACTTCGCCTGGAGCGAGTACTTCGCCCGTCAGCCCGAGGTCCGCGGCTACCTGGAGCACGTCGCCAAGAAGCACGGCGTTTTCGACCACATCCTGTTCGACCAGGACGTACGGGCAGCGACCTGGGACGAGGACGCCGCACGCTGGTCCCTCGACGTGCGTACCCCCGAGGGGCTCCGGAACGTCCGGGTGAACGTCGTGGTGAGCGCTGCCGGCCTGTTCGCGGTGCCGAGGGAGGTCACCATCCCGGGGGCGGGCGAGTTCGGAGGAGAGCTGGTCCACACCACCCGCTGGGACGACCAGCGCTCGGTGCGGGGCAAGCGCGTCGCGGTGGTCGGCAACGGTTCCACCGGCGTGCAGCTGCTGGGCCGGGTCGCTGAGGAGGCCGACCACGTATCCGTCTTCCAGCGAACGCCGCAATGGATCAGTCCCCGGGAGCGGTACGGCGAGCCCATGGCGCCGGAGGCGCAGTGGCTGCTCACCACGATGCCCTACTACTGGAACTGGTCGCGGTACGTCGCGATGATGCCACTGCTCGACTCCTACGAGCTCCTGGTCCCCGACGACGACTGGATCGCCGGCGGCGGGAAGATCAACGAGCGTAGCGACGCCATCCGCGCCGGACTCGTGGCGTACATCCGGTCTCAGCTCGGGGACCGCCAGGACCTCCTCGACGAGCTGGTCCCCGACTATGCCCCGATCGCCCGGCGACCCGTCGTCGACAACGGGTGGTACCGCGCCCTCACCCGGGACGACGTCGAGCTGGTCACCGACCCGATCGACCGGATCACCGCAACCGGGATCCGAACCGCCGACGGCCGGGATCGTGATCTGGACATGATCATCGCTGCGATCGGTTTCGACACCGACCGCTACCTCTGGCCGACCGACTACCGCGGCCGCGGCGGCGTCGGGCTCCATGAACGGTGGGCCGAGACCGGGGCCGAGGCGCACACGGGCATCACCGTCCCGGGCTTCCCGAACCTCTTCATCCTGTACGGCCCGAACTCCCAACCGATCTCCGGCGGCAACACCCTCCCGATGTGGTTCGAGGTCTGGTCGAGCTACATCGCGCAGTGTCTGCTCGCGCTGTTCGACAGCGGGAGCGAACGGATCGAGGTGCGGGAGGAGGTCTGCGCGGACTACAACCGCAGGCTCCAGGAGCAGGCGGCTCGCCTGATCTATCTCACCGACGAGGGCTCGCGGTCGGCCAACTACTACAACAACAAGCACGGGAAGCTCGGGGTCAACGTGTCGTTCGACTTCGAGGAGTACTACCGGCTGAGCTCCTCGCCGGACCTGCAGGACTTCGACCTCCGCTGAGCACCACCGATACACCACCCCCGACCACCACGGTCGAACCCTCATCAGGAGACCCCATGTCCTCAGTACTCGGCACGACCTCCCCGGCCGACCGAAGAGCGGCGATCGCCACAGTGACCGGAGTTGCGGTCGAGGCCTACGACTTCATCGTGTACTCCTACCTCGTCGTGTTCCTTGCGCCGGTGTTCTTCCCGAGCGACGATCCGGCCGCCGGGATCCTCGCCTCACTCCTGGTGTTCGCCGCGGGCTTCGTCGCGCGGCCGCTGGGCGGAGTGTTCTACGGGCGCCTCGGTGACCGGATCGGCCGACGCCGCACCCTGCTCATCACCATCGTGCTGATGGGCCTCGCGACCGTGCTGATGGGGCTGCTGCCCGGCTACGACCAGATCGGGATCGCGGCCTCGGTCCTCCTGGTCGCATTGCGGTTGCTCCAGGGGTTCTCTGCGGGTGGCGAGGTCACCGGAGCCGCGGTCTACGCGTCGGAGCACGGGACGTCGGCCAACCGCGGCCGGTTCAACTCGTTGCAACCCTTGGGTTTTGCCATCGGCGGAGTCCTGGCGCCCGCCGCCGTCGGCCTGACCGCCCTGCTCGTGCCCGCGGGTGCGATGGCGGCCTGGGGCTGGCGCATCCCGCTGCTGGCCGTCCTCCCCATCACGCTGATCTGTCTCCTGCTGCGTACCCGGGTCGAGGAGTCCCCGCAGTTCGTGCGGATCCGGGCCGAGCAGCGGGCCTCGGCGGCTCCGCTGCGCGAGACGGTCGGCAAGTACCCCGTCGCTCTGCTGCAGGTGATCGGGTTGACCCTGTGCAACGGGATGATCAACTACACGATCATCGCGTATCTGCCGGTCTATCTGAACACCAGCGGCAACCTCTCGACCGGCGCCGTCTCGTGGATCTTCGCAGTCTGCAGCTTGATCGTCGTACCCTTCGTCCTGTTCAGCGGTGCCCTCGTCGACCGGTTCGGACAGCGGCGCGTCCTCGTGATCGCACTCGTCCTCGTCGCGATCCTGATCATCCCGGCGCTGTTCGTGCTGCGGAACGTCGCCGCGGTCGCGGCCGTCGCGGCCGTCGTCCTCGTCCTGCTGCTCGTGACGACCGCGATCGGCCCGGCAATTCTCACCGCCTCGACCGGCCTTTTCCCCACCCGGGTCCGGTACACCGGCATCGCGCTGGGCTACTCGATCGGCAACGTGATCGGCGGTGGCTTCGGCCCGTACCTGGCCGCCCTGCTCGCTGCCCGGCTCGGCAGCCCGTATGCACCGGCACTCCTGTTCGCGTTCGCGGTCATCGTCGGCATCGTCGCCGTCCTCACGGCGAAGCGGGCGCCCCAGCCAGAACCCGACCTGCCGACGGTGCCGGCCGACGACGAGGACCGTGACCCGCCCGCGGTCAGTGACCCGATGCGAATGGAGACATCATGACGAACCGGCTCGAAGACTCGATCGCCCTCGTGGCCGGCGGCGCGAGCGGAATGGGCGCCGCCACGGCGACACTCCTGTCCGGCGAGGGCGCGACCGTGGTGATCGCCGATCGCGACGACGACCGGGCCCGCGCCGTGGCGGCCGATCTTCCGGGCACGGCCGAGGCCGTCCGGCTCGACGTGACCGACCTCGAGGCCTGGCAGTCCCTCGCCACGGACTTGGATCAGCGGTACGGGCGGCTCAATGTCCTGGTCAACTCCGCCGGGATCGCACCGCCCGGGGGCGCCCAGCGGTTCGATCGGACATCCGTCGAGGACCACCTGCAGCTCTTCGACGTGCATGTCCACGGGACCTGGTACGGGATGCGGGCGATGGTGCCCCTGCTCGCGGCGGCGGGTCGGTCCTCGATCGTCAACGTGTCGTCCATCGACGGGCTCGCCGGCGTGGCGGGCATGGCGAGCTACGCGAGCGCCAAGTTCGCCGTCACCGGGCTGACCCGCGCCACCGCTCTCGAGCTAGGGCCACTCGGCATCCGGGTGAACTCCGTCCATCCCGGGGTGATCAGCACACCGATGATCGCCACGGACGACCCCGCGGTCCGGTCCCGGATCGCGGCGATCACCGACCGGCAGCCCCTGGCTCGGCCCGGTACCGCCGACGAGGTCGCGCGCATGATCCTCTTCCTGGCCGGCGAGGATTCCGCGTACTGCACCGGCGCCCAGTTCGTCGTCGACGGGGGACACCTCGCGGGCCCCGTCCGTGAGCCCCTGGCGTGACTCGATCATGCCGGGCGCACACTCGCCGGCACGGACAGCCCTGACCATCCCCGGTCGCAGGAATTCGCCATGCCGTTACCGCCCTCGTCGCCGTTCACGGCGCAGCAGCCCACGGGGCAGCCGCCACCGAACGGCATCGCGGCAAACGTGCGCAGGTCAGCACGGGCGAGCACGGGCCGTTGCCGCCCGCTTACGCGGTGGTGCTGCCGACCTCGTCCCAGGACCGCCCCTCGGCCACCGCCTGGCGCCACTGCCGGACTGCCTTGGCCTTCCCGGCGCCGATCACCGCGCTCACCCGGCCCGCGTGGCCGTACACGCCGACGAAGCGCCGGTCGGCCAGCGTGCCCTCCACGACCCGGAACTCGTCACCTCCCGAGGGCAGCCCGAAGGCCTGCAGTTTGAGGTCGTACTGGTCGGACCAGAAGTAGGGCACCGGTGCGGCGGCCTCCCGGCTGAGTCCGATGAGCTCCCTGGAGACCGTCCGTGCGTGCTCGGTGGCGGTGAGCCGGTGCTCGAGGCGCACGAAACGGTTCTCGCGCGGAGACCACCATGCGGCCACGTCTCCCACCGCATACACGTGATCACCGGCCCGGCCGACCTCGTCGCATCGGATGCCGCCGGCGCCCTCGTCCGGGGACTCCCCGGCGATCGGGATCGTGGTGCCGCGCAGCCAGTCCACCTCGGGCACGGCCCCGATGGCCACGACGACCAGATCGGCCGGAAGCTCCGTCCCCTCATCGAGAACCACGGCCGACACCGCACCCGAGGCCGCGGTGAACGACGCGATCCCGCGGCCGAGGTGCAGCGCCACCCCGTGCTCACGGTGCAGGTCGGCGACCATCGCGCCGACCTCGGCGCCGAGGACGGATCGCAGCGGGAGCTCCAGGGTGTCGACCAGGGATACCTCCGAGCCGAGGTCGCGCGCGACCGCAGCCACCTCGGCGCCGAGGAACCCGGCCCCGACGACGACGACGCGGGCCCCGTCGCGACGATCCAGTGCCGCCTTCAACCCGAGCACGTCGTCGAGGTCGCGCAGCACGTGCACGCCCTCGAGGTCGTGTCCGAAGGGCAGTCGACGAGCCCCCGCCCTGGTGGCCACGACCAGGTCGCGATAGGCCAGGACCGAGCCGTCGCTCAGCGCCAGGGTGCGCGCGTCCGGATCGGCCCCGACCGCCCGCACACCCAGCCGGCAGTCCACGCGCGCGGCGGCGAGGTCCTCGACAGAACGCAGCGTCACCCGCGCGGGCTCCCACGTTCCGGCGAGCACCTGTTTGGACAGCGGCGGACGATCGTAGGGCGCGTGGGCCTCCTCGCCGACCAGCATGATGCCGCCGGCATGGCCACCGGCTCGCAGCGCATCGACCGTGGCCAGTCCGGCCGCCCCCGCACCCACCACCACGACCGGGGCGTCGGTCTCCCGGCCGTCGGTCTGGTCGGGCATCTCAGACCTCGTGGATCGTGATCGCGGCGGCGGGGCAGAGCTGCGCGGCCTCCCGCGAGGCCGCCCACTGCTCCTCGGCCGGGACGTCGTCGAGCAGCTCGACGATGCCGTCGTCGTCGCGCTGGTCGAACACGTCCGGGGTCGCCAGCACGCACTGTCCGGCTCCCACACACCTGACCTGGTCAATCTCGATCTTCACAACGTCCTCCTTCGGTGGATACGGATCAGTGGACTCACACGGCGCCGAGAGTGTCGTCGCCCCGGGCCTGCGTCACGTCGACCAGAGGCAGGGCGACTCCGGCCTCAGCGGCAAGTTCCTGGGCGGCCGCGAGATCCTTGTGCAGGAGCGCCGCGACCTGGGCGGACAGGGCCGCGAACCCCGGGGCGCCTTCGGTCTCGACACGGCGACGCGCCCAGGCGAGCAGGGTCGAGCCCTCAGGGTCGGCGGTGTCGATGACCTCGAACAGGCGGGTCGGGTCGACGCCGGCACTGCGGGCGAGCACGGTCGCCTCGTGCACGGCCCGCCAGGTGCCGTACGTGACGACGTTACGGGCGATCTTGGTGGCCATCCCGGCGCCGAGCGGACCGCAGTGCACGACCTTCTTGGCGAAGTCCTCGAGGACCGGGCGCGCCCGGGCGACGGCGTAGTCGTCGCCACCGAGGATGGCGACCAGCCCGTTGTCCGCCGCCCGGTCCCCAGGAGTGACCCCGCAGTCGAGTAAGGACACCCCGTGCTCGGCGCATGTCGCGGCGAGCTCGTGCACGACAGGCACCGCGACGGTGGACGCCAGCACCACGACCTGCGCCGGGCGCGCGGCCGGGGCCAGCTCGGCGATCACTGCGCGAGCCTGGTCGGCGTCGACGACCGCGACGATCACGACATCGGCGACGCCGGCCAGCTCCCCGACCGAACCGACGCACCCCTCGACTCCCGCGAGGCCGTCGGCGGCCTCCGGGCGCACGTCGAACACCACCGGTGTCCGACCCCGTCGTGCCAGGCTGACCGCGACCCCTCCGCCGATCATTCCCAGACCGATCACCCCGGCCGTGAGCGGCACGGCCTGTGTGTCCGTGGTCGTCATTGCGACGCATCCTCCCCACTTAACTTAACTAAGTTTACTCATCACGGTAGACCCCGTCCCGGCCTCCGTCTCCGTGACGCGCCACACCGCCGGTACCCCTGACCCGGGTCGGACCCGTGGATCGGACATCGCCGCACAATGGAGGCATGCACACGCCCGAGGAGACCGGAACCGAGCCCTCGCGCCCCCGCAGCCCCCGAGGACAGGGCGAGCGACTGCGTCGGGACGTGCTCGACGCAGTCAACCGGGTGCTCGTCCGGGACGGCGGGGAGAAGCTGACGATGCGCGCAGTGGCCCGCGAGGCCGGCGTCACCGCGCCGAGCATCTACCTGCACTTCACCGACAAGGCCGACCTCGTCTGGGCAGCCCTCACCGACAAGTACGCACAGCTCGCCGCGGAGATGGACCAAGCCGACATCGCGGCCGCCACGAGGTCGACCGACGACCTGGTGCAGTCCGCCCGCCTGCGCCTGCAGGCTCAGATGCACGCCTACGTGCGGTTCGCGGTGACCAACCCCGGGCACTACAGGCTGATGTTCGAGATCCGGCAACCCAGCGTGTCCACCGAGCGCGCGGTGGCTCACCCCTCGCGGCTGGTCTCGAGTTCGCTACGCGAAGCCGTCGCGCGCTGCGCCGAAGCGGGGGCGATGCTCCGGCTGCCGCGTCGCGCGCTCGCACACACGTTGTGGTCGACGATGCACGGGCTGGTCTCGCTGAACCACAGCCTCGGCATCGACGACGCCGAGGATCTGGCCCGCCGCTGCGCCGACGACGTCCTCGACTCCCTGATCCCCCCCGACGAACCCGCCTTCGAACCGCCGGACTCGCTGGTCGAACGGGCCATCCGCGAGGTCATCGAGCCCCGCACCTCCTGAGGGGGCCCACCCACCGAGGCTCACGTCACAGCGTCCCGGGGTGCTCACAGTGGCGCTGAGGCCTATCGTCGCCGCTAAGTGAACTAAGTTCATTCAAGGAGTCGTCATGACGAACGAGGCCCGCACTCGCGGACTGGCAACGATGGACGCGGTGTACGGGGCGGGCTTCTCACAAGCGATGCCCGACGTCGACGAGCCGATGCTCACCGAGACGGTCAAACACCTGTTCGGCGATATATGGAACCGGCCGGGCCTCTCGATCCGTGATCGGCGGCTGCTCGTCCTCGGCGCGACCGCCGCCCTCGGGCGCGCGGACCTGATCGAGACCCAGGTACACGGCGCCCTCGCCAACGGCGAGCTCGACGAGACCGCGCTCGCCGAGGCGGTACTGCATCTGCAGTTCTACGTCGGCTGGGGCAACGGCACCCGCGTTCGCGAAGGCGTGCAGGCCGCGCTGAGCCGTCACGCCGGTGACCCCTCCCGCTGACACCCCCAGCTCCGCCACCCGAACGGTCGGCGCGCCCACGTGCCGAGGAAGGAACCACCGTCATGAGCACCGACACGGTCCCCACCATGCCCACCGAGCGGGAGACCCCGCTCGACCCCGCCCCGGAGTACACGCGGTTCCGTGAGGAGTCCCCCATCGCTCGGGTGCGGTTCCCCAATGGCATGGTCGGGTGGCTGGTCACCCGTTTCGAGGAAGGCAGTCAGGTCTTCTCCGATCCACGGCTGTCGGCGAACCGTCCCGACCACCAGTCCGCCGAAGGCTTCACCCCGGCCGAGGACGAGGAGGCCGGCGAGGACGTCACCGGCGGCCTCGGCCCGCAGAACACCTTTGTTCTGATGGACGAGCCCGACCACGGCGCTTACCGCAAGCTGCTGGCCGGTCGCTTCACCCCCAAGAGCATCAACCAGAAGCTGCAGCCCTACATCGACCGCGTCGTCGACGAGCACCTCGACGCCCTCGAGGAGAAAGTGCGTACCGACGGCTCGGTCGATCTCATCGAACACCTCGCCCTGCCCATCCCCTGCCTGGTGATCTGCGAACTCCTCGGCGTGCCCTACCGAGACCGGGACGGCTTTCACGGCGCCACCGAGAAGATGATGGACACCGCCGCATCCGGTGCCGATCGCACCGAGGGACTGCAGTGGCTCGTCCGCTACATCACCGACCTCGTCGCCAGCAAGCGCGCCGACCCCGACTCAGAAGGTCTGCTGGCCGACCTCGTGCGCCAGTCGCAGCAGGAGGGATCGGTGCTGTCGGACTCGGACCTGATCTCCATCGGGGTCCTGCTGCTGTTCGCAGGGCACGACACGACCATGGCCATGATCGGCCTGTCGATACTGACCCTGTTGCGCAATCCCGGGCAGTGGAACGAACTGCGCGAGGAGCGCACACGCATCCGCCCGGCGGTCGAGGAACTGCTGCGCTACCTGACCATCGTGCAGTTCGGCCTCGGCCGGGTCGCCACCGAGGACCTCGAGCTGGCCGGCGCCCACATCGCCGAGGGCGACCTGGTCGTCGTGTCCATGGCCGCCGCGAACCGGGACCCGCGCGTGTTCTCCTACCCCGACGCGCTCGACCTCGACCGCGAGATGACCCGGCACATGGCCTTCGGCTACGGAGTCCACCAGTGCCTCGGCCAGAACGTCGCGCGCGCCGAACTCGGCACCATCATCCCGCGGCTCATCGAGCGCTTCCCCGACATGCGGCTCGCCGTGCCCGCCGACGAGGTCCCCATGGACATCACCGGAACCAACTACGGCCTCAAGAAACTGCCCGTCACCTGGTGAAGGCGACACCCGGACCGACCGTTCGAACTCATCACCTGCACCGGCCTCCGCAGAGGCGAGGTGCTCGCCCTGCACCGGGCCGACGTCGAACATCGGACCCAGGACAGCCGGTGATCAGCCTCCCGACGCCGAGACGATGGTGCCGGCGACGAGAGTGGCACGGACCAGGGCGGCGTCGGGGGCTCGCAGCACCTCGAAGAGCGGGGCGTGGAGCAGGACCAGGTCCGCAGGATCACCCGGCCGTAGCGGTCGGTGCGCGACACCGGGTGCCGGGGAGAGCAGACAGTCCAAAGCCTGACGTGTTGTGATGGCCTCTTCCGGACCGAGAGGCTCGCCGTCGGGCGTCGTACGTGTGCTCGCGGCACGCAGTACCGCCCAGGGGTCGACCGGTCCGTACGGAGCGTCGGAGGACAGCACGACCGCGACCCCCGCCTCGTGCAGACTGCGGCAGCGGTACAGGTCGGTGTGCTCGTCGGCCGGTACCGACCGGCGGTAGTCGTCACCCCGGTCGGCGAGGAACCCGGGCTGGGTCACCACGGCGAGCCCGGCCAGAGACCCGATCAGCTCGGAAGGCACGAGGGCGGCATGTTCGATCCGGTCCCCCGGCATCCGCCCCGCCATCTCCAGTGCGACCAGCAGCAGGACCAGCGACTCCCGCGTCACCGAGTGCACGGCAACGGGACGGCCCGCGGCGTGCGCCTGCCCGATCCGTGCGGCGAGCTCGTCCGGATCGGGCAGGTCCGAGTCGGCCAGCACGATCTTGTACGGGCCGGCCTCCACCCCTGGCGGGGGCGCCGTACCCAGGGGGACCCCGAGCAGCGTCAGCCGCTGCGGGACGTCGGAGAGCGCGCCCGCGGCCGCGGGCGTGAGGTCCGGGGTGGCATCGGTGACGGACGTGATCCCGTACGCCGCCAGCTCGCGCCCGAGTTCCCCGAGATCGGGCGGCGCCGTAGCGGGCAGGCGGTCCCGCAGCCAGTCGTCCGCGCGGAAGACCCTGCCGGTGGGCACACCGTCGGGCCCCCGCTCGACGCCAGGGTGGTCGAGCGGACCGCGCCCGTCCAGCGCCGCGAGCGCCGCCGAGTTCAGCACCCACATCGCTCCGCTGCGGTGTTGGACCCGGACGGGAACATCGGGCCGGACACGATCGAGCTCCCGAGCGTCGAGGTCGTCGTCACCGCTGCCGACCGCCCTGATCCACCCGTTCCCGTCCGGCGTCGCCGCGCCGAGCGCGGCGGACAGATCGGCCCGGGTGCGCCCGACGCGGGCCGAGCGCCGAGCCGCGGCGAGTGCGTGCAGGTGCAGGTGGTGGTCGGTGAGCCCGGGAAGCAGCGCACCGCCGCCGGCGTCGAGGACCTCGGTGACGACGCCGCTCCCGGGCACGGCGATGCGACCGTCGTGGACCAGCACGTCCCGACGCGAGCCGTCGATCTCCGCGTCCCGGATCAGCAGTGCCATCGGATCCCGAGACCGGCCAGCACCGCCGCGGTGTCCGCTGCGGAAGCGGGTGCCCGGCCGGACAACGAGCGGGCCCGGGGCGGCGCGACCGGCCGCGGTTCCACCCCCGTCACCGATCCTCCCGGGGTGCCGTCGAGCGTCGCGGCGACGACGTCGGCCATCGAGACGTCGTGCAGCAGGGCGGGCCCGGTCAGTGCACGCGCGGCGGCGGTCAGCCCCGTGAGCGGGTCGGCGATCGCGTCGCCCACGAAGACCGGCAGGCCTTCGGCGTCCCGCGCGACCAGCCCCGCTGCGGCTGCGACGTCGTCGCCGAAGCCGACCCGGTCCGAGTCCCGACCGGCCGCAGTGATCGAGATCCAGGTCGCCCCGCGCGCCACCTCGACGTCGGCGTCGAGCCCGAACCCGCGCAGCGCCCGTGGCCGGGAGGCCTCGATGACGACGTCCGCGGCCCGGACGAGCCCGTGCAGCGCTTCACGGTCCGTGACCGGGTCGAGCAGCACCGCCCGATCACCGGCGTGCAGCAGGGCGTGGAAGTCAGGATCGCCGCGGCGGGCGCCGTCCGGCCGCTGCGGGGTCTCGACCGTCACCACCCGCGCCCCCAGCCCTCCCAGCAGCTGCGCGCACAGCGGTGCGGCCCACAGCGCGCCGAACGAGACGACCAGGAGCCCCTCGACAGCGCGCGGCAGGCCCAGCGCCGGAAGTACCCGCGAGTCCGCGGATGCACCGGGCGCACGGACGGCTGCGGCGGGGACGCCCAGTAGCGCAGCGCGCTCGTCGACGGTGTCGGGCGGCATGTCGGCGAGAGCTTCGGCGAGACGAGGCCACGGGTCCGCATCCGGAAGGGCTTCCTCCACCAGCGCTCCGAGCAGCGCGACATCGTCCGGGCGGACGCAGGAGACCGCCGCCCAACTACCCGCGAGCGGCAGCAGCCGACAGCCCCCACCCACCGATATCCGTCCGGCGCGGCCTCGTCCGGTGAACGCCGCGCGTTCCCCGAGCAGCGCGGCCCCGTCCACCCCGAACAGCTCGCCGAGCTCGGCCGCGACCGAGGCGGCCCGACCCGGCGGGAACAACGCGGGGCCATCGGGATGCCCGGTCAGCGCCACGACGCCGGAGGCCAGCCAGTCGGCGGCGACGTCCCTGTCCTGCACGTTGCGAAGAATAGCTCCGGCTCCCCCGACCGGCGTCCCGCTCGTCCGGACGGCCACCGCTGACGCTCTGGCGGCGTCGATCACGACGCCCTCGACCGGCAGCCTCCGACGCGTCGCGCGCCCGACCGAGACACGATGTCGGGCCGCACGCGATCGGCAGATCAGCAGGTCGGGCACCGGGGCGCTCTGATCCCCGGGGTGCCCGTCCGGTCATCGGCAGGGGTTGCGGTGCCCGGATTCGTCGGTCTGCGTAACCCCTCCCCCGGCTAATCGTTACAAAGTTTACTGGCCTTCAGCTGCCGTCACCGGGGCCGCCCTCGGCGGGTGGCCCGGCCCCATGAGCTACACCGTCGAGCGAGAGGAAAGAAGACCTGATGCGAGCTTCAACGACGAGGCGCAAGGTGGGAGTGGCCACGACGACGAGTGCCGCACTGGTCGTCGGCGTGGTCCTGGCCACCGCCGCACCGGCCACGGCCGCGCCCGGTGTCGCCGAGCCCGGCTCCGAAGGCGCAGCCGCGGCAGCCGCCGAGCCGTTCGCCACCGACGCACCGGGGATGAACATCGGCACGGCCACGTTCCCCAACGGCGCGGGCCCGATCAAGGAGTTCCCCGCCTTCCCGACCCCGGGCGGCTTCTCCTGCGAGGTGGCGATCGCGAACAACGGCGACCTCATCTCCGACGAGTTCCTCGGGAACACGATGGGCCGCGTCGACCCGCACACCGGCGAGGTGAGCGAGATCCCGCTCCCCAACCCCGGCGGCCTGCCCGGCGGGCAGAACCGCGGCCCGGACGGGCACATCTGGTTCATGGAGGTGGGCGGCAACGCCATCGGTGAGCTCGACCCGGAGACCGAGGAGATCACGACCCACCCGTTCCCGTGGGCGAACGTGAACGTCACCACCGGCCTCCCTCTCCCCAAGGAGATCAACAACGGACCGGGTATCCCGTTCGACAACACCTGGGCCAAGGACGGCAAGCTCTACTTCACCGCGATCGGCCTGAACGCGATCGGTAGCTTCGAGCCCGAGTCGGAGAAGTTCGAGCTCATCCCGATCCCGACGCCGGCGGCAGGGCCGGTCGCCATGGAGGAAGGCCCCGACGGCACGGTCGCCATCACGGAGGGGACCTCGAACAAGATCGCCCTCTACGACACCGACACGGCCGAGTGGAACGAGTTCGCCATCCCGACGCCGGGCGTGACCTTCCCGGCGGGTCTGACGGTGTCGCCCGACGACAGGTACCTCTACTTCGGCGAGACCCTCGCCAACAAGATCGGCCGTCTCGACCCGGCCACCGGCGAGATCAAGGAGTACGACCTGATCGCACTCCGGAAGGACCTGCTGGGCGGCGCCCTCCCAGGGGGCAACCCGCTGCCCAACCCGGGCCAGCTGCGCTTCGGTAGCGACGGCAAGATCTACTTCGTTCAGGGCACCTTCACCGGGGGCAGCCGGATCGGCCAGCTCGACCCGGAGACCAGCGAGTACCACGAGCTCGAGACCCCGTCTCCGGTCTCGATGCCGTGCGACCTGAACAACACGGTCCCCGGAAAGATGATCTTCGCGAGCTTCCGGAGCAACCGGGTCGCCTACTTCGACATCCCGAACACCACCGACATCAGCAACACCTACCCGCTGCACGGCTGAGCCGGCAGCGGCTCACCGGAGAGGGGTGGGGGGGGCCGTGGGCGGGGGCCCCCACCCCACCCCCCGGCCCCCCCCCGGCGCCCGGGCTGCCCGGCCGGGGCCCACCGGGTGGGGGGGGGGGGGGCCGTGGGGGGGCCCCCCCGACCCTCTCCGCTGCACGAGAGATGGAACCGAACACACCTCAAGGAGTCCGATGCCCGACGAAGTCCTCGTGGAGCGCAGGGGTCCGGTCCAGGTGATCAGCATCAACAGGCCCACCGCCAGGAACGCCCTCGACGCCACCGTCGCCCGAGGGGTGGCCGACGCGGTCGAAGAGCTGGACTCCTCGGACGACCTGCGGGTCGGCGTGCTCACCGGGGCCGGCGGCGTCTTCTCCGCCGGCATGGACCTCAACGCCTACCTGCGCGGCGAGACACCGGAGATCGAGGGCCGCGGGCTGTGCGGCATCACCGAGACCCCGCCGCGCAAGCCCCTGATCGGAGCCGTCGAGGGGTGGGCACTCGCCGGCGGCTTCGAGCTCGTGCTCGCCTGCGACCTCGTCGTCGCCTCCCGCACCGCGCGGTTCGGGGTACCGGAGGTGAAACGGGCTCTCGTCGCAGGCGGCGGTGGAGCATTGCTGCTGCCGCGGCGGGTGCCGCAGGCCGTGGCGCTGGAGATGCTGCTGACCGGCGAGCCCATCGACGCGGAGCGGGCCGTCGCGATCGGTCTCGTGAACCGCCGCAGCGACGAGGGCGCCGCGCTGGACACCGCCGTCGCGCTGGCCGACACCATCGCCGGGAACGGTCCGCTGGCCGTCGCGGTGAGCAAACGGGTCGCCCGGTCCAGCGCGGACTGGACACTCGACGACGCGTGGCGACGCCAGCGCGAGCTCGTCGACCCCGTGTTCGCGTCGGCGGACGCTCGCGAGGGCGCGACCGCGTTCGCGGAGAAGCGCGCCCCGGTCTGGACCGGCCGATGACCTCGGCAGCGGTCGCTCGACAGGCCGCTCGGCGGGGCCCGACGATACGATGCGAGCACCGCCGGTACCCCTGACCAGGAGCGCGATGCCTCCCGCCGTGCCGATCACCGCGGCCGACCTGGCCGACGGGGCCGCCGACCTCCCCCTGCTGGACGACCGCGCCCGGGTGACCGACCCCGTCCTGGTCGTGGATCTCGAGACACCGGCCGGACCCGTGACGGTGCGCGCCGCCCGCGCGGCCGCGCAGCGGTCCGACCGCCTGCTGGTCGGAACGGCCCGGGCACCCGGTCACCCGCTGGCCCCGGCGCTGGACGTGGTCCTGGTCCCGGCTCGGACGCAGCAGGCGGACGATCGCACCTCGGTGGCCGTGAGCGATGTGCCGGCGGCGGCGGAGACGCTGCGGCGACGGGCCGACGTCGCACCCGTCGCCTCTCTGGTGCTCGGCGGGTTGCTGCGCCGGACCTCGGGGGCCCCGGTCGCCGACGCCCTGGACGCGGAGTCGCTGGCCTACTCGACGCTGCTCGGTGGTGCGGAGTTCGGCCGGTGGCTCGGCGAGCGACGCGCGGCCGGGTCCCGCTCGGCACCGGCCGACGTTCCCGAGCCGGTGCGTCTCGTCCGCGACGGGGACCGCCTGACTCTCACCCTGAACCGACCGGAACGGCGCAACGCCTTCGGACGGCAGGTCCGTGACGCCGTGGTCGAGGCGCTCCGGCCGGCCGTGCTCAACTCCTCCGTGACCTCGGTGGTGCTCCGGGGCGCGGGCCCGGCCTTCTGCTCGGGCGGCGACCTCGACGAGTTCGGCACCGCATCGGACCTCGCGACAGCGCACCTCGTGCGTACCCGTGGCGGGCCGGCACTGCTGCTGCACTCTCTCGCCGACCGGACCGTGGCGCACCTGCACGGCACCTGTGTCGGGGCCGGGATCGAGTTGCCGGCGTTCGCGGGGCGCGTCCTGGCCTCGCCCGGTTCGACGTTCCGGTTGCCCGAGATCGGCATGGGGTTGATCCCCGGCGCCGGTGGGACCGTCGCCATCCCGCGCCGGATCGGCCGCTGGCGGACCTTCTACATGGCGCTCAGCGGTGCCGCCGTCCCGCTCGAGCAGGCTCTGGCGTGGGGACTCGTCGACGCAGCGTCGTCCCGGCCGTCCTGATCAGGCCACCCCGCTACGCGACCTGCGCCCGGTCCTCGGCCTCCTCGACGTCGGGGGACGGTCCGTTCAGGCGGGTGGCGACGAGGACGCCCACGAGGCCCAGCAGGGCGAGGCACGTCAGCATCACGCTCAACGCGGTCGTTCCGTCACCCGCGTACGCGAGCTGCACGGCGAGCAGTGGCACGCCTGCCGCGCCGACCATGTTGCCCAGCTCGCGGGCCAGCCCCATCCCGCTGTACCGGTAGCGCGTCGCGAAGAGCTCGGCCACCAGGGGCCCGGCCGGCGCCACGATCGCCGAGGCCGCCACTCCGTTGCCCAGGAACATCGCGATCGACAGGCCCAGCGGCCAGCCGGGCTGGACCAGGCCGAAGAAGGGGAAGGCCAGCGCGCCGGAGGCGACCAGACCCATCGTGATCACGGTCTTGCGCCCGATGCGGTCGGAGAGCCACCCGAAGACGGGGATCAGCAGACCGCACGAGATCTGGGCGACGAGGAGCCCGACGAACGTGTCGGTGCGGGACAGGCCGATCTGGTTCCCCGCGTAGGACACGACGAACACGAGATAGAAGTAGCCGAACCCGATCTGGGCCGTGACGATCGCGACGATCGCCAGCACCGAACCGGGCTGACGGCGAAGGATGTCGCGTAGCGGAGTTCGTGCGGTGCCGCCGTCTCGGTCGATCCGACGGAAGCTGGGCGTCTCCGGGAGCCCGATCCGCAGCCAGAGCCCGTAGCCGACCAGCACGGCGCTGAGCAGGAACGGGATCCGCCAGCCCCAGTCGAAGAACTGTTCCGCGGGCAGCACCGAGGACGCCGCGAGCAACGCCAGCGTTCCCAGCATGCCCCCGAAGGACGCCCCGGCCGCCGGGAGCGAGCCGAGCAACCCGCGCCGCCCCTCGGGGGCGAACTCCACGGCCACGAGGGTGGCACCCCCGAACTCGCCGCTGGCACCGATCCCCTGGAGCAGGCGCAACAGGACCAGCAGCGCCGGGGCGAGCCACCCGATCGCGGCGTAGGACGGCACCAGCCCGATGCCGATGGTCGCCACACCCATGATGACCAGCGTGAACACCAGGACGCGTTGGCGTCCGATCCGGTCGCCGATGCTTCCCAGGATCGCGCCGCCCAGCGGCCGGACGAGGAAGGCCACGGCGAAGGTCGCCACGGACTGCACGGTGGCCAGGAACGGCGAGGCGCCCGGGAAGAAGACCGTGGGGAACACCGTCGCGGCGGCCGAGGCGTACAGGCTGAAGTCGTAGTACTCCAGGACCGAGCCGGCGAACGCGGCGGCACCGGCTCGTCTCGGTGCTCCCGGCGCTGCGGCCGCGGTCGCTGCGGGTCGTGCAGAGGTCATCGCTGATCCACTCCCGGCCGACGGACCGAGGTGGTCCACCGGCCCGCGTGCGGCACGGGGTCGAGTCGCCGACGGGGCACCGTCGCCCATGGAGGACGTCTGCCCTCCTAAACTATTTAAGCTTTATAAGTTTACGAAGTCCAGACCCCACGTAGGCCGAGTGACGGGCGCGCCGGGTCGGCAGTCGCATTCCTGGCCGCTTTATCTGTGTAAGCTTAGCCAGGATCGAGAGTCGGGGATGCTCGCGTCCGAGCGTCGTCGGCCGACCGCGAGACGCAGGGGGACGGCCGTGCTCGGCAACAGCGACCATCCGCGAACGGCCCGGGTCCAGCCGCGACTGGCGGAGATCATCGCCGCCGAGCTGCGGGAGGAGATCCTCAACGACGCCTTCCCGTCCGGCATGCTGCCCAAGCAGGAAGACCTGGTGGCCCGGTTCGGTGTGAGCGCGCCACCCCTGCGCGAGGCCCTCCGCATCCTCGAGGGCGAAGGGCTGATCACGGTGCGACGGGGCAAGGTGGGCGGCTCGGTCGTCCACAAGCCGAACGGCGCGTCCGTGTCACAGGCCATCGGTATGGCCCTGCAGGCCGAGCACGTGGCGTTGAGCGATCTCGCTGAGGCCCTGTTGCAGTGGGAGCCGGCCTGTGCGGCGGCGTGCGCGGCCGACCCCGGTCGCGTCGACGCACTCGGCCCGCTGGTCGAGGCGAACCTCGAGCTGACCGAGGCGGCCATCGGTGACGGGCCCGAGTTCACCCACCGCTCGCGCCAGTTCCACGATCTCCTCGTGGCCCAGACCCCCAGCATCACGACCCGCCTGCTGGTCCGCAGCATGGTCGCGCTGTGGTCGGCCCAGGAGGAGACGTGGGCGCACGAGGTCAGCGCAGGTGGCCGGTACCCGGCGGCCGACGAGCAGCGGACCGTGCTGGACGCGCACCGGCGGATCGCCGAGCGCATCATGTCCGGCGACGAGGCCGCCGCCGAGCGCGGAGCGCGCTCGCACATCGCGGCGACCCAGAAGCTGGTCCTGCGTGAGTTCGGCCGCCGGATCGTCGACGCGTCGTCCTCACGAGCCGTCCGCGGGCTCCGCGACGACATCGCCCGGCAGTTCAACCGGGACAACCCGATCGCCGACCTCGAGCTCCGACGCCTCGGCCGCGACCAGGCGATCTGACCGGCGACGCACCGCCGCCGGGGTGGCGGACCCCGGCGGTCGACGTCATCGGGGCAGGCCGAGCAGCCGCTGCGCGATGATGTTGAGCTGGACCTGCTCGCTACCGCCGTAGATCGACGCCGCGCGGCCGTAGAGGTAGCGGCGCAGCCACTCCGGGTTCACCGCACCCGACAGCGCGGCCGGGCCGGCCAGCCGCAACGCCGCACCGTGGAGCGCCTGGTCGACGCTGGTCATCAGGATCTTGTCCACCGACATCTCAGGACCGGGCAGGGCGTCCGAGCTCTCACGTTCCTGCAGTCTGCGCCGAACGTGCTGACCCAGCACGCGGTAGTGCACCTCGAGACGCCCGAGCTCGGTACGCACCGCCGCGTCGTCCAGGTCGGACTGCGCGCGCAGTTCCTGCAGAGCCGCACCGAACTTCGACAGGTACCCGACGTCCGCGGCGCCGCGCTCGTAGGCGACGGTCATCATCGCGATCGGCCAGCCGTCGCCCTCCACCCCGATCCGGGCAGCCTCGGGGACCGCGACCTCGTCGAGGAAGATCTCACTGAACTCGGACGCGCCGGTGATCGCGACGATCGGCCGGATCCGGACACCCGGCGCGTCCATCGGGACGACGAAGGCGGAGATGCCCTTGTGCCGCCCGTCGGCCGGGCCGGTGCGGGCCAGCAGCAGGCAGTGGTCGGCGTGGTCGGCGTAGGTGCTCCACACCTTCTGCCCGGTGATCCGGTACCCGCCCTCGCCGGGCGTGGCCCGGGTGGCGATGTTGGCCAGGTCCGAGCCCGCCTCGGGCTCGCTGAAACCCTGGCACCAGAAGTCGTCGCCGTTGAGCAGACCGGGCAGGTAACGGTCCTTCTGCTCGTCGGTCCCCCACTGCAGAAGAGCGCGTCCGAGGTAACCGATCCGAGGAGCGTCCGGCGCGTCGGCGGCACCGACCTCCTCGTTCAGCACGACGTCGTAGACGTTGCCGAGCTCGTGACCCCCGTACTCCTTCGGCCAGGCCACGCCGACCCAGCCGCCCCGGTGGAGCACCTGGTGCCAGCGCTTCAGGAACATCGGCTCCGGCTCGCCGGACTCCGCGACGATCACGTTGTCGGCCAGCCAGTCCCGCAGCCGGCGCCGGAACCGGGCGACGTCCTCGGTGTCACCGAAGTCCATGGACCCTCACCCTTCCGATCGGGACAGGACCCGCCGCTGCAGGACAGCCGGGCCACCGAGAACGCGTGCGGTCAGCAGGGCCCGCCGCAGGTGCAGATGGGCGGGGAACTCCCAGGTGATCGCCATCCCGCCGAAGACCTGGACCGCCGCTTCGACCACCTCGACCGCGACCTCCGAGGCGTAGGCCTTCGCGACCAGCGCCGCTTCCTCGGCCTCGCGGCGGTCGTGGTCGGCGTCGAACAGCCAGCTCGCGTACACCAGCGAGCTGCGCATGGCCTCCACCTGCACGAAGGCCCGGGCACAGAGGTGCTGGACCGCCTGGAAGGTGCCGATCGGCCTGCCGAACTGGACGCGGGTGCCGGCGTAGGCGACGGCCTCGTCGAGGATGCCGGAGGCCGTGCCGAGCAGGTCGGCCGCGAGCACCAGGTGGGCGAACGCGGTGACCCGCGACGCCGTGCCCGCCTCGACCGCGGTCAGGGTCCGCGACGAACCGGTGGCGAGCAGGGTCCGCGAGATGTCCGCCTGCGCGATCTCGGGTCCCGTCGCGTAGGCCACCACGGAACCGTCGACCACCGCGAGGGCTCGAGCCGCCCCCGCCGCGTCCCAGACGACCGCGTCTCCCGGCTCGGCCCACGACTCCAGGTCGGCGCGCAACGCGACGGTGGCGGCATCCCCGGTGTCCGGCACTCCGGTGGCGGCGAGGAGCTCGGCAGCGATCGTCGTACCGAGCAGGCCCGCACCACACGTCGAGCGGGCGAGCTCCTCGACGACAATCCCGGCCTGCGTCGCCGTCGCGATCGGGGCGCCGTCCTCGTCCCGCGAACGCAGCTCGAGGAGACCGGCATCGGCCAGTGCCGCGCGACACCGGAGATGGTCGCCGACCTCGGACGACCCGGACCGGCACCGCTCGGCGATGGCACCGGCGGTACCGCGCAGCAGGGAGTCCTCGTCGGAGCCGTCGAGGCTCCCCCGGTACGGAGCCGCGCTCATCGGGTCCACCACTCCTTCGGCCTGGCCGCGCTCCGGTCGAGCCCGTCGGCGGCGATCGGGTTACCCACCTGCGTGTACATCAGCGCCGTGGCCAGTGCCTGCGTCCTTCCCAGGTCGCGCGACTGCCACAGCGCCTTCACCGTGCCCTCGATCGCGGCGGCGGGAGACCTGGCCATCGCCGTCGCGAGCTGCAGCGCACGGGCCCGGAGCTCGTCCCGGGGCACAACCTCCGTCACCAGCCCGGTGGCCAGCGCCCGCTCGGCGGACATCCGTTCCGACAACCCGAGAAGTGCCATCCGGGCGACGTCGGAGAAGTTCATGCGGTAGGACAGGGCGACCGGTTCCAGCGCCGCGACCATGCCGTACGAGACGTGCGGATCGAAGAACGTCGCTCCCGGCTCGCAGATGACGATGTCGCAGTCCGCGATCCAGTAGAAGGCCCCACCGGCGCACATGCCGTGCACCGCGGCGACGACCGGCTTCCACACCGCGTTGCGCTTCGGACTCAGCTCGTGCCCGGGATCCTCGCGCTCGGCGAACGGGGCCGCGCGGTCGAGCCACGGGCTCTCCTCGTCGGACATCCGCTCGGTGACGTCGAGGCCGGTGGAGAAGGCCCGCTCACCGGCGGCCTGCAGGACGACCGAACGGACCGACCGGTCGGTCCGGACCGCGGCCCAGAGCCTCGCGAAGTCCGCGCGCATGGCCTCGTTGAACGAGTTGAGGACGTCCGGGCGGTTCAGCGTGACGACGAGGGCCCCCTCGGGTGCCCGATCGACGAGGATCGTCGCGTAGCCGGTCGTGGACGTGGCGTCGGTGCTCACGAACCGGACCCTAGCTTAGAGTTGTTATCTTTACTAGTATAAGCCGTCCACGACCTAGGAGTGCCGCTGATGTCGCGTCCCGCCGACCTGTTCTCCCTCGAAGGCCGATCGGTGCTGCTGACCGGTGCGACCGCCGGTCTGGGGCGCAGGTTCGCACTGACGCTGGCCGCCGCGGGCGCCCGGGTGGCCGTCGTCGGGCGGCGGAAGGACCTCCTGGAGGAGCTGTGCCGGGAGGCTCCGGGCTGCGTGCCCGTGCCGGCCGATCTGGCCGAGCCGGGGAACACCGGCGACGTCGTGGCGCGCGCGGTGTCCGAACTCGGTGAGATCGACGTCCTGGTCAACAACGCCGCCTATATCGCGGGCGGCGTCCGGGCCGAGGACGAGACACCCGAGCAGATCACGACGACGCTGAACGTCAATCTCGTCTCCCCCATCCGCATGACCCAGGAGCTGTTCCCGGCCTGGAAGGCGCGCGGCGCGGGGGTGGTCGTCAACGTGACCTCGATCGTCGCTCGCGCCGGGATCGCCCGGTTCCCGCAGGCCACCTACGCGGCGTCCAAGGGCGGTCTGGAGTCGATCAGCCGTGAGTGGGCAGCGCAGTGGGCCCGGCACGGGATCCGGATCAACTGCCTGGTGCCGGGGTTCTTCGAGAGCGAGATGACCAGCGAGGTCATCCACCACGAGAAGGTGCAGTCCTGGATCCTGGGCAACACCCTGATCCCGCGACACGGGCAGGTCCAGGACTTCGACGGGGCCCTGCTCTACCTGGCCGGTGACGCCAGCGCCTACGTGACCGGCCAGACCCTGGTCGTCGACGGCGGCTGGACCGCGCACTAACCCGGACCGGCCCAGATCGGTCTCAGGAGCCGGTCCACCTCGGCGGACGCTTCTCCGCGAACGCCGTGAGCCCCTCGGTGAAGTCGTTGGTCCGCGAGACGACGCGGCCGGCCTCGCGGGACCGGGCCCATCCCTCGCTCTCCTCTGCCCAGGTGCCCTCCAGCATCACCGACCGCGACAGCTGGACCGCGACCGGAGCGTTCACGGTGATCCGCTCGGCGAGTGCCGTCGCACCCTCCAGAGCCTTGCCCTGCGCGGTCACCTCGTTGACCAGCCCGAGCTCGGCCGCCCGCGTCGCGGGGTAGGAGTCGCCGGTCAACGCCCATTCCATGGCGATCGCGAACGGGATCCGCCGGCCGAGTCGGAACAGCCCACCACCGGCGGCGACCAGGGACCGGCGCACCTCCGGAATGCCGAACGTCGCGGTCTCGGACGCGACGACCAGGTCGCAGGACAGCAGGATCTCGGTTCCCCCGGCGAGCGCGGGACCGTCCACCGCGGCGATCAGCGGCTTGGTCCGTTCCCGTCGGACCAGACCGGCGAACCCGCCCTTCTCGGTCCACAGGGACTTCACGTTGCCCCGGGCGACCTCTTTGAGGTCGGCTCCGGAGCAGAACACCGGCGGCGTCCCGGTCAGGATCGTCACCCAGAGCTCGTCGCGGGCCTCGACGTCGTCGATGGCCTCCTCGATCCTCTCGGCGACCTCCTGGTTGACCGCGTTGCGGGCTTCCGGCCGGTCGATCGTGATGACGGCGATGTGGCGTTCGGCGTCGGGCTCGTAGCGGACGACGGGCATGCAGACCTCCTCGGAACGGGCGACGACCCGGGTGGACGTCGTGACGAAGTTACGCGACCAGAACCGCTCATCAGTGTAAAGTTAAACAGGAATCATCACACGACGACCCGACAGCAGACGTGGACGCGCCGACGGACGGGACCAGGCATGACGGGGAGCACGGACCTCAGGCGACACACACGCGTGCAGCCGCGCCTGGCCGAACTCGTCGCGAGCGAACTGCGCGAGCAGATCCTCAACGGCGAGCACCCGAGCGGGCTCCTCCCGAAGCAGGACGACCTCGTGACGAGGTTCGGCGTCAGCGCGCCTCCGCTGCGCGAGGCGCTGCGGATCCTCGAGGGCGAGGGCCTGATCACCGTCCGCCGGGGCAAGGCCGGCGGGGCACTGATCCACATGCCGGACGGGGGGTCGGTCTCGCACGCCGTCGGCATGGCCCTGCAGGGCGACCAGGTTCACCTGCACGACCTCGGCGCCTCGATCCTGGTGATCGAGCCGACGTGTGCCGCCAGCTGCGCGCTGAGCGAGATCGCCCGCGCCGCGCTGCGCCCCCTGGTGGAGGTCAACCTGCGGCAGACCGCGGAGGCGATCGGGGACGGGCCCGCGTTCACCGGCCGGGCACGGCAGTTCCACGACCTTGTGGTGGCCCAGACGCCGAACGCCACGACGCGGATCCTGGTGCGGAGCCTGGTCACGGTCTGGTCGGCGCAGGAGGAGACGTGGGCGCACGAGTCCACCAGCCAGGGCAGGTACCCGACCAGACCGCTGCAGAAGAAAGCCCTCGACGCACACCGACGGATCGCCGAAAAGATCCTCGACGGCGACGCCGAGTCGGCCGAACGCGCCGCGAGGACTCATCTGGCGGCCACACACCAAGCCGTGCTGGCCCAGTTCGGGGACCGGATCGTCGATGCCTCGTCCGCCCGCGCGGTCCGGGGCCTGCGGGAGGAGACCGCACGACGCTCCCATGTCCCCCGGCCGCACTCCGGATCCGGGACGCGGGCGACCGTCACGCGGCTCACGGCGCGCTGATCGCGCCGCTACCGTCGCGGGGCGGACAGCGCCGAGCGCAGCTCGCGCCGCAGGAGCTTTCCGGTCTCGCTGTAGGGCAGCGCGCTGCGGAACTCGATGACGGCCGGGGTGCGCGAGGAGCGCAGCCGCTCGCGCACGAACGCCCGCAGCTGCTCGGGGTCGAGGTCCCGACCGTCACTCGCCACCACGAACGCGGCGACGGTCTCCCCCCACTCCTCGTCGGGCACCCCCACGACCGCGACCTCCTCGACGCCGGGGTGCTGCAGGAGCACGTCCTCGATCTCGCCGGGGCTGAGGTTCTCCCCGCCGCGGACGATGACATCGTCGGCCCGGCCGTCGACGAACAGGTACCCGTCGCGGTCGAGATGGCCGTGGTCGTGGGTACGGAACCAACCGCCGGAGTCCTTGACGTCGGCGCCCTCGTACTCGCCGGAGATCTGCTCGCCGCGCACGACGATCTCGCCGACGGCCCCGGCCTCCAGCTCCCGACCGTCCGGATCGTGGATCTGCAGCTCGACGCCGGGCAGTGCACGCCCGACCGATCCCAGCCGCGCGGCGACGGCGGGGTCGTCGCTGGAGAAGGAGGTCCGGTGGTCCTCCGGGCCGAGCAGCGCGACGGTCGAGCTGGTCTCGGTCAGGCCGTACGCGTTCACGAACCCGACCTCGGGCAGGAGCTCCAGCGCACGCCGGACGACCGGCAGCGGCATCCGGCCACCCCCGTAGGAGAGGTGCCGCAGGTGCGGTAGCCGCACTCCCGTCCGCTCGATGACGTCGAGGATCCGTCCGAGCATGGTCGGCACGATCATCGCGTGGGTGACGGCCTCGGCCCGCGCGAGCTCCACCCAGCGCTGCGGGTCGAACTGCGCAAGGTAGATGAGGCGGCGTCCCGAGTAGACGTTCGACAGCACCGATGCCATGCCCGCGATGTGGTACGGAGGGACGCTGACCAGCGCTGCCTCGTCCTCGTCCGCGCTCATGAACTCCGTGGTGGACACGACGTAGGAGGTGAGGTTGCGGTGTCGCAGCAGCACCGTCTTCGGCGCACCGCTGGTGCCGCTGGTGAACAACGCGATGGCGACGCCCTCGGTGTCGTCGGCGCCGCCGGCGTCACCGGCCGGTTCCGCCGTCGCCTCGGCGAGGAGCTCGTCGAGGGAGCGGAACTCCAGCCCGGGCACGTCCGCGATGCGCGGCGCCGTCCGCTCGTCGGCGACGACGACAGCGGGGCTGCACCTGTTCATCGCGTCGACCAGCCGGTCGTCGGCGAGCCGGTAGTTGACCGCGGTGAAGGTCGCTCCCGCCATCGCGCTACCGAACAACAGGGCGGGGATCGCGTCACTGTTTTCGGCGGCCAGCACGAGTCGCGCGGCGCCCCGCCCGGCGAGGGCGCGGGCGATCCGCGCCCCCGTGTCCTTGACCTGGGCATAGCTGGCCCCTGAGGTGGCCGGACCGACGGCGACCCGGTCTCCGAAGGTGTCGGCTGCCATGTCGAGCAGCAGGGTCAGGTTCACGGTGACGAGCTCCAGGACGGATCGGACGAGACGGGTTATCGGGTCAGCGACTGGTTCTCGGAACCGACCAGGCCGTCGCCGTAGAGGCCGGTGAACGGAACGTCGGTCATGGTCTGCAGCAACCGTGCCCGGGTCTGGGACAACCCCCAGGGGATCCGCCGGATCGGCTGGCTGTACCGCGAGAGCCAGCTCAGGTCGACCTCGTCGCAGAAGCCCACCGCACCGTGCATCTGGTGTGCGGTGCGGAAGACCGTCTCCGCGACCTCGAGTGCCGCCACCCGGCACGCGAGGACGTCGACGTCGGCACCGGGCTGCTGCGACAACACCGACCACAGGGTGTACTTGGTCAGCTCCTCGAACGCCTGGAACGACGTCGTGGTGTCGGCCAGACGGAACTGCAGGGCCTGGAACGAGGCAATCGGCTCGCCGAACTGCCTGCGGTCGAGCATGTGCCGGCGGGTCACCGCGAGAGCGGTCTCCAGCATCCCGAGCAGCGTCCAGCAGGGCAGCAGCAACGCCAGCCGCGCGGACCCGTCGGGCTCAGGCTCCCCCAGCTCCACCTCGCTGACCAGGGCACCCAGCTTGGTCCCCAACGCCGGGCCCACCGAGACCACCGGCGCGCGGGAGCCCGCCCCGTCGGAGACGGCCCAGCGCAGGTCCGGGACCACGCCGACCAGGTTGACCCGCGCCGGGCCGGTGGCCACCGCGATCGCGTCGAACCCCTCGTCGGGGTCGGCGGCCAGGCGCTCCGCGACCGGGTAGGGCAGCGCCACCCGCCCGGCCGCCCGGCACACGGCCGCGGCCATCTCACCGTCGCCGGGCGAGGTACGCGGACGCAGGTCCCACACGTCGAGCTGGCCCAGCACCGCGGTGACGTCCGCGACGCCGGCGCCGGCCTCGGCGGCCCTGGCCAGATCCACCCCGCCCAGCCTGCGCAGAGCGGTGTCCATGACGCGCTCGAGCTCGAGCGCGTCCTCGGTCAGCTGTGTCTTCATCGCACCGTCCCTACTTCGTCCTCAGCAGCGACCGGGACAGCAGCAGCCGCTGCACCTCGATGCTTCCGGAGGCGACCGTGGCCGCCTGGGCGTAGCGCCAGTGGTCGTCGACGGCGCGGGCGAACAGGTCGGCGGGATCGGAGGCTCCCACCGCCCGTTCCTCGACCATGTCCATCAGGACCTCCGCGACCTCCTGGTCGGTCTGCGTCGCCGCGATGCGGTACGCCGCGGTGTCGGCCGGGTCGACCGTGCCGGTCTCGACGAGGTCGATCACGCGGTAGGCCAGCAGCCGAGCCTCGCGGACCCGGATGAGCGCGGTCACCCAGCGCTGCTTGAGCTCGTCGGGCAGGGTGGCCCAGCGGTCACCGAGCGCGGCGGGCGCGGCGTTGAGCAGGCGGTCGCAGCGGGCGTAGCGGGCGATGCCGACCCGCTCGAAGGCGAGTGCCTCGCGCACGATCGACCAGCCCGCGTCGACCTCGCCGAGGACGTCGGCCTGCGTGACCGGGACGCCCTCGAAGAAGACCTCGTTGAGATGGTGCGGCCCGACCATCGCATCGATCGGCACGACCTTGATGCCGGGACGGTCCATCGGCACCAGGAAGATGGTGATCCCCTTGTGCTTCGCCGCGTCCCGGTTGGTCCGGGTCAGCAGGAAACACCAGTCCGCCATCGTCGCGTAGGACGTCCAGACCTTCTGCCCGTCGATCCGCCACCCGTCGCCGTCCGGGACGGCCGCGGTACGCAGCGACGCGAGGTCGGAACCGGCCTCGGGCTCGGAGAAGCCCTGGCACCAGATGACCGTTCCGGCGGCGATCCGGCCGAGGTGCTCGGCCTTCTGCTGCTCGGTGCCGAACCGCATCAGCGCGGGACCGACCCAGTTCACGCCCATGTACTGGGCGCCGCGCGGCTCGAAGTGCGCCCACATCTCCTCGCGGACGACCGTCTGCTCCCACGGCGTGGCGTCGTAGCCGCCGAACTCGGCCGGCCATGCCGGGGTCAGCTGCCCCTTCCCCGCCAGGGTCCGGCAGAACGACTGCGCGACCTCGAGATCCTGGGGGTTCTTCGTGAAGGCACCCAGGAACGTCGGGGGAACGTGCTCACGCACCAGCGCCCGCAGCTCCGCCCGCAGCTCGGCGCTGCGCTCAGAGTCCGAGAACTCCACCCTCACACCTCCGTCGTCGGCGCCGCACTGCACGGCCGCTCCGAAGCAGCCTGACACAGAGACGTAATCTTTACAAGTATTGATGCTATTCGGTCAGGCGATGACGAATCCCGCGTCGACCGGGAGGGTCACGCCGGTGACCGACCGCGACCGGTCGGAGGCCAGCCACAGCACCGCGTCGGAGATGTCCTGGGCGTCGACGCGGCCCCGGTGCATCGCGTCGGAGAAACCGCCCGCGACCCGCTTGACGTTGACCTCCACCCAGGCCTTCATCGCGGGGTTGTCGACCATCGGAGTGGCGACCGCCGTGGGATGGACCGTGTTGACCCGCACGCCGGCCGGACCGAGGTCGTTGGCGTAAGCACGCATCAATCCGACCAGGCCGTGCTTGGTAGTGGTGTAGGCGTCGGAGCGGACGTCACCGCGGGACATCCCCTTCAGTCCGGAGGTCGAGCTGATGATGATGATCGACCCGCCGCGGCCACCATCGACGATCGCGGACCGGGTGGCCTGCAACGTGTTCCAGGTACCAGTCAGGTTGATGGCCAGGTAGTCGGCCCAGATCTCGTCGATCGTCGCCGTCTCGGCCTCCGGCAGCCCCTGCGCGACACCGGCGTTCGCGACGACCACGTCGAGCCGCCCGAAGGTCGCCATCGCCTCGTCGACGGCGGCGACGAGCTCGTGCCGGTGCCGGACGTCGGCGACACGGGCGAGGCAGCGACCTCCGGCCTTCTCGACCAGCCGCACGGTCTCCGCCAGGTCCTCCTCGGTCGCCAGCGCGTAGGGCACGGTCGGGATCGGGGCGCACACATCCACGGCCACGATTGCGGCACCCGCCTCGGCGAGTGTCACCGCGTGCGAACGCCCCTGGCCGCGCCCCGCACCGGTGATGAACGCGACCCGGTCCTGCAGGTCGAGCCGTGCAACCTCCGCCATGTCCGGACCTCTCCTGTCGACTCATAAATATTTACAAAGATTGTGTAGATGGTAGGATCGGCGCCCGGCCCCGTCAACGACGTACGGGAGCAGGGGACCTCCGGCCCCGAGGAGGAGACGTGCGCAGTACCCACGACGAGGTCGACGTCACCGTGGTGGTCACCCGGCGGATCGAGGCCGCCGACGGCGTCACCGTCATCGACCTCCGGGCGGCCGACGGTGCGCCGCTGCCGGTGTGGGAACCGGGCGCGCACATCGATCTGATGCTCACCCCGGAACTGGTCCGGCAGTACTCGCTCTGCGGCGACCCGGACGAGCCCGGCACGTGGCGGATCGGCGTCCTGCTCGAGGCGGACGGTCGCGGCGGATCGCGGTTCGTGCACGACAAGCTGCACATCGGGGCCGAGGTCGTGGCGCGCGGCCCGCGCAACCACTTCGAGCTCGAACCCGCACCCCGCTACGTCTTCGTCGCCGGCGGCATCGGCATCACGCCGGTGGTACCGATGATCGGCCGGGCCGCGAGCGCCGGAGCGGAGTGGACGTTGCTCTACGGCGGCCGCACGACGTCGAGCATGGCGTTCCGGGACGAGTTGCGTCTGCTCGGAGGTGACCGGGTCAGCATCACTCCGCAGGACACCCATGGCCTGCTGGACCTGCCGTCGGTGCTCGCCGAGCCGCGCGAGGACACGCTGGTCTACGTCTGCGGGCCGGAGCCGTTGCTCGACGCCGTCACCGAGCTGACGCGGTCCTGGCCGGTCGGCTCCCTGCACCTGGAACGGTTCACGCCCAAGACCCTCGACGAGCCGGCCGGCGAGCAGCCGTTCGAGGTCGAGCTCGCGCGGTCGGAGATAACGCTGATCGTCCCGCCGGGCCGATCGATCCTCGACGTCGCGACGGAGTCCGGCGTGGACGCACCGTCGTCCTGCGGCGAGGGCACGTGCGGGACATGCGAGACGGTGATCATCTCTGGTGCCGCGGACCATCGCGACTCCCTGCTCACGCCGGCGGAGCAGCAGGCGGGCGAGACGATGATGATCTGCGTCTCGAGGGCCGCCGGGCCAGGTCTCCTGCTCGACATGTGAGAGCACGCCCCGAATCGCCCGAAACCCCTGACGACAGACGAGCACGGGTCGGTGTCACCATCACCGAGCCGGCATAAGGAGATGCGGTGGGAGCCCCCAGAGATCACGATCAGCGGCCCGGAGGCCAGGTCGTCGTCATCGGCGTCGGCCAGCTTCGCAACAACCGTGAGAAGGACCCGGCCAGGGCGCTGGAGCCTCTCGAGTTGATCCGGAGTGCGGTCGCCGGTGCTGCGGACGACGCCGGGATCCCGGTCTCCGCACTGTCGGCCGTCGACGCGGTCGGTGTCGTGCAGGTCGTCTCGTGGAGCTACGACGACCTGGCCGGCTCTGTCGCTGCCGCGATCGGCGCGCCGGGGGCCACGACGTATGTGTCGGAGGCAGGCGGTCACCAGCCCGTCGCGGTACTCACCCGGCTGGCGGGTGCGATCGCCGCCGGCGAGTCCGAGCTCGCCGTCGTGTGCGGAGGCGAGGCCCAGTCCTCACTGGAGCTGCTCGGCGCGGCAAAGGAACCGGAGCGCGCCGAGGAGTGGAGCCACTCCCCCGGTGGCCCCGGCGAGTTCTCCCGCGCAACCGGCGGCACCGAGCGGATGTGGGACCTGGGCCTGGTCGGCCCGATTCGGATCTACCCACTGTGGGAGAACCGGCTGCGGCACGACCTCGGCCAGAGTTTCGCCGAGTCGCAGGCCTGGTCGGCGTCGATGTACGCCGGGTTCAGCAAGGTCGCCGCCGCGAACGAGGCGGCGTGGAACCGGGAACCGGTCAGCGCGGACCAGGTCGCCGAGACCGGGCCGAAGAACCGGATGGTCTGCTACCCGTACCCGCTGCGGATGAACGCACTCAACCGTGTGGATCAGGGTGCGGCGCTGATCCTGGCCAGTCCCGCGGCCGCGGACCGGCTCGAGGTGGCGGAGGACCGACGTGTCTACCTCTGGGCGGCCGCGCTCGACGAGGACTGCGAGGACGTCCTGGAACGCGACACCTACGGGGCTTCGCCTGGGCTCGAGCGCAGCCTGGACGCTGCCCTCGAGCAGGCCGGGACGCCGGCCGACGGGCTAGATGTCGTCGACCTCTACAGCTGCTTCCCGGTCGTTCCGAAGCTCGGGGCGCTGCACCTGGGGCTGGACCGCGACGCCGCACTCTCCGCGACCGGTGGTCTGACCTCGTTCGGCGGGGCACACAACAACTACTCGGCGCACGCCCTGGTCGCGGTGGTCCGCAGGCTGCGGGAGTCGGGGGGCAGGGCCCTGGTGTACGCCAACGGCGAGTACCTCACCAAACACGCCACCGTGGTCCTGGGCCAGGAGCCCGCACCCGAGGGCTTCCGGTGGTCGGCGGCGACCGCGCCGGAACACGGCTCGGTGAGCGTCGACGACACCTACATCGGGCCGCTGGAGATCGAGACGTACACCGTCGAGTTCGACCGCGAGGGAGAACCGGCCCGCGGGTACGTCATCGGCCGATCCCCTCAGGGCGGCCGCACGGGAGTCCGGGTCTCCCGCTCGGACACCTCGACGCTCGACGCTCTCGTCGACCCCGGCGGCGACCCCGTCGGACGGACCGGATCGGTCGTGGCCGAGAACGACCGCAGGCTCTTCACCTTCGCGAAGGGCTGACCGCCGCGCCCGGGCGCTCCCCGGTCAGCCGCGCGGGCGGACCGGGAGCGCGGAGAACCCGTTGTTGACCCCCACCAGCGCGTACCGGCGGACCCGCTCGTGGACGACGGCGAAGCCGGGCATCCGCGCGAGGAGAGCCTCCACGGCGACACGCAGCTCCATGTGCGCCAGCCAGATCCCCAGGCAGTAGTGGGTGCCGACACCGAACGACAGGTGCAGCCCGCCGCGGCGGTCCAACTGCACCTCGGTGGCGGCGGGGAACCGGTCCTCGTCGCGGTTGGCCGAGCAGATCAGCGCCGCCACCCGGTCCCCGGCCCGGACCCGGGAGTCGCCGAAGTCCTGGTCGGTGACCGCGGTGCGCGCGACCAGCGGGGTGACGGCGGCGAGCCGCGTCAGCTCGCCGACGGCGTCCGGGATGAGTCCCGGCTCCTCGATCAGGCGCCGACGCAGGTCGGGATGGGTGTCGAGGTGCACGAGGATGTTGTCCATGGACGCGGCGGTAGTGCGGACGCCGCCCAGGATCATCGAGAGGGCGAGGTTGACCGTCTCGTCCTCGGTCAGGCCGGATGCCGGGTCGACCATCCGCGAGAGGAGGTCGTCGCGCGGCTCGGCGGCCCGGCGGCGCACGACCCCGCGCACCAGCTCCGACGCGTCGGCGAACTGGCGCGACGTCGACGAGGCGAGCGCGTCCCGGTCACCGCCGGCCTCGGGGTCGATCGCGAAGGCGTCCTCGAGCATGAGGATGAACTTCTCCGGGTCCTCGACCTCATCCAGCCCGACGAACTCGAAGATCGTCGCCACCGTCAGGCGGAAGCTGTAGGCGTGGGCGAAGTCGAACTCGTCCTGCCCGACGAGGTCGGCGAGCAGGCGGTCGGCGACCCGGCGGGCGATCGGTGCGACGTTCTGCTCGATGTTGCGTTTGGCGAAGACCGAACGCAGTGGCGCGCGCAGCCGGTCGTGGGCCGGGCCGTCGAGGCTGCCGGGCAGGATGGCGGGTGCGTGCGGCGCCGTCGGGATGAGCTTGCCGCCGCGCAGCCCGTCGGCGCTCTTCTCGACGGTGAAGTTCTCCGTGTCGCTCAGGACGCGCCGGGCGTTCTCGTAGGTCGAGGCCACCCAGTACCCGCCGTGGGCTTGTGTGTACCCCATCGGACAGGCCGAGCGCAGCTGCGCGAATTTCTCGTCCGCGTCCTCCCCGAACTCCGGGAGGTGGTGGTCGAAGTCGATCGGTGGCCGTTCCGAGGTCGGCATCGCGTCGTCCTTTCCGGCCGTGTCAGGCCGACATCAGGCTGACGGGGGCGGCGAGACGCACGACCCCTCCGTCCACGAGTGGCTCGAGGGCTGCGGCGTCGTAGCCGAGCTCGGTCAGCACCTCCCGGCTGTGCTCGCCCAGGTCCGGCACGCTCTCGCCCTCCGGTGCAGCTCCGAGGCTCCAGAATCCCGCGACCAGGTCGATCGTGCCGAATCCGCGGGTCCGCAGGCGACGGCTCAGACCCAGGTCTCGGTGCACCGGGGACTCCATGAACGCGTCGAGCTGGTCGAGGCCGACGGACGTGGCGGCGACGCCGGCGTCCTCCAGGGCCCTCAACGTCTCCCGCACCGACCGCACGGAGAGTGCCTCCGCCGGTCGCTCGGCATCCGGACCGAGTAGCTCCCGGAAGGCGCGGGCCTGCTCCCGGTCGCCGGCGTCGACGAGGATCCAGCCGTCGCAGAGCTGGTAGAGGCGGTGCGTGTCGTCGAGGCCGGTCTGGTCGGCGGAGAGCACCGGGTAGGGGGTGACGGTGCGGGCGGGCAGTGCGACCGCCACCTCCGACGCCGCGTTGATGCCGACGGCGAGCAGGGACGTCGCGGCGTCACCCGGCGTCCCCGTGGTCGCGCGCCGGTGCAGCCCCAGTAGCGCGCCCAACGCGCCGGCCAGTCCTGCCTGCACGTCGAACACCGAGTTGCGCAGCCAGGTCGGGGTCCGGCCGACGCCGGCGTTGGCGTGCTCCCACCCGGTCATCGCCTGCGCGGTCGGGTCGTAGCCCGGGAACGTCGCCATCGGGCCGCGCGAACCGTAGGCGCTGACGTGGCTGAACACGATGTCGGGGTTGGTCGCCGCCAGACCCGGCCCGTCGAGTCCCAGCCGCGCGGCCGGACCGAGGCGCATGTTGTGCAGGACGACGTCGCTGGAACGAACCAATCGCTCCAGCACTTCGCGGGCCTCGGGTGCCTTCAGGTCGATCGCCAGCGAGCGCTTGGCCCGATGGCAGCCCGCGAACTGGGTCAGCCCGCGGCCGCGGTCGCCGGCGAGCGGCTCGACCTTCACCACGTCGGCGCCGAGATCACCCAGGCACTGCGCGCCGAAGGGCCCGGCCACCACCGATCCGAAGTCGAGGACCCGCAGTCCCGCGAGTGGACGCGGGTCACCGGTCGGCGGGGACACGTACCCCGCGGGCTCGCGCGCCGTCCAGCCGGCCAGCACCTCGTCCACCGTGCTGGTACCGAGGACCGGCGCCGGCGCCGGGCCCCGTGCGGCCGGTGTGGTCGCGACCGGGGCGGCGGCCTGCACCGCCGGGCCGCTCACCGGGTCGTCGACCTCGACGACGTAGTCGTTGCCGAGCGCCTGCTCGTCGGTGAAGCACTCGCCGAGCTCGTGCACGAGCACGCACGGCACGTCGGCGTCGTTGAGGGCATCGAGCCACCACCGGCTCGAGCGCGCCCGGAACACCGCGTCCCAGGTCTCCCAGTTCTGCGGTGTCACCCCGACCTCGGAGAGATCGACGAGGTCGGCCAGAGCGAGCGCCTCCAGCACCGGCGGCGACTCGATCCATCCGCCGACCGCGCCGGCGAGCTGGACGTAGCGGCCGTCGGAGCACCCGAAGATGCTCAGGGCGGCGTCGGGCCAGATCTTCGGCAGCGTGTGCCGGGTCAGCGACGGGGGCAGGCGCTCCCACCGCTGCCAGTACAGCGCGGCCGGCGCGAGACCGCCCTGGAAGACGCTGGTGGCGACGGGCAGGACCACGCCGTGCCGGGCCCGCTGGACCAGCCGCGCGACGATCCCGGTGGCGAGCACGTAGCCGGCACACCAGCTCGGGAACGGCATCCGGATGTAGACCGGGCCGTCGCGGTGGCCCTGTTGCTCGTCCATGAAACCCTGCGCGGCCTGCACCATGGCGTCGGAGGCACCGAGGTCCTGGAGGGGGTGTCCGGCCGGGTAGGACGGCACCGTCGCGACCAGCACGTCGGGCAGGCGCGTCGCGACCGAGCCGGGGTCGAGCCCGAGCGCGCGGGCCCGCGCGTGGGGAAGGTCGTGGGCCAGCACGTCGGCTCGTCCCAGGAGGTTCTCCAGGGCGTCGCGGCCGTCCTGCGTGTCGAGGTCGAGGATCACCGAACGCTTGCTGCGGTTCCAGGTGGCGAACCCCGCGGGCCGCTCGTCCCGTGTCGGGTCGCCCCCGGATGGCTCGACCTTGACCACGTCCGCACCGGCCTCGGCCAGCACGCGGGTGGCGAACGGGCCGGCCAGGCCGGTCGTCAGGTCGACGACGCGGACGCCGGCGAGAGGCAGGGCCGCGACCTCGGCGGGAGCCGTCACGCCGGCCGCCCACCGGTGGAAGCGGCGGAGTCGATCTCGGCCAGTGCCGTGCGGGCCCAGTCGTAGTCGGCCTTGCCGTTCTCGTGGCGTCGGATCGCGGGCACGTACGCGAGCGCCTTCGGCAGCTTGTACCCGGCGAGCCGGTCCGCGCACCGCGCCCGGACGTCGTCCCGGGTGAGCTCGGCGCCCGTCGCGACGAGGAGCGCGACGACCTCGTTGCCCCACCGTTCGCTCGGTCGGCCGAGGACCAGGGCGTCGTCGATCTCGGGCAGGGACCGCAGCACGTTCTCGACCTCCTCGCCGTAGACCTTCTCGCCACCGGAGTTGATCACGGTCGACTCGCGGCCGAGGAAACGGATCTCCCCGGAGTCGTCGACGCTCGCCCGGTCGCCCGAGACCGAGACGCGGCGACCCTCGACGACCCGGAAGGTCGCGGCGGTCCGATCCTCGTCGTTGAGGTAGCCACGCGGCAGCTCGCCGGAGTTCGACAGCCATCCGGTCCCGGGCTTGTCCGCTCCCAGCAGCGACGTGTGGTCGTCGCTGACGACGTAGGTGGTCGGTCCGGCCCGGAAGCCGGTCTGGGTGCTGCTGGTCTGCAGTGCCTGCGGACCGGTCTCGGACGAGCCGAGCGTGTTGACCAGCGTGAGTCCCGGGAAGAAGTGGTCGAGCTCCGACCACGCCGACGGGGACAGCGACGCGCCGCTGGAGAACACGTAGGACATCCTCGTCGGCGGCTCGGCACCAGCACCCAGCGCCCGCAGCAGCGGCTGTGCGAACGGGTCACCGATGATCGCCATCCACGTGACCTTCTCGGCGCGGCACAGGGCCAGCGCACGGTCGGCGTCGAAGCTGGTGTCCTCGCCGAGCACGAGCGTGCCGCCACGCGACCACGCCCCGTAGGAGAACCAGGCCGCGGCGCCGTGCATCAGCGGCGGGGCGGGGAAGGCGCGGAGCCAGCCCCGCCGGGGCGCGTCACGGCCGGCGGCCTCCAGGGACTCGACCCTGATACCGGTGGGGCTGCCGGCCAGCTCGCGCAGCCGCCAGATCACGCCCTTGGGCATGCCGGTGGTGCCCCCGGTGTATAGCACGTGCACGTCGTCGGGCGACGGGACCACCGGCTCGACCGGAGGCGTCGCGGCCGCGAGAGCCTCCTCGTAGGGCACCGAGCCGGGGAGCGGTTCGACGCCGGAGGCGTCCTCGACGTGAACGAGGGCCGGCCGGAGGTCCGGCACCAGAGCCAGCGCCTCGGCCAGCACCGGGCCGAACTCCCGGTGGTGGATCACCGCAGACGGCCGGGCGTCGCGCAGCAGGTACGCGAGCTCGTCGGCCCGGTAGCGGTGGTTGACGTTGAACGGCGCGCACCGGGCCCGGTAGCTGCCGATACTGCCCTCGAGGTACTCCGGGCTGTTGCGCAGCAGCAGCCCCACCAGATCATTGGGCGAGCGCCACTCCTGCGTCACCCCTGGCCGCACCCCGTAGCCGTGCCCCGCCAGGAACCAGCCCAGCCGCGTCGTCCGGTCCTGCACCTGTGCCCAGGTGAGCCGGCGCTCCCCCTGGACGATGCACTCACGCTCGGGTACGGCGTCGGCGACGGCGTCCCAGAGCTGGAGCAGACCGAACGGCCTGTCGTCGTCGGCCGCGGCGGTGTCGCGCTGGGTCATCTGTTCCTCTCCGCGATGAGGGCAGCTCAGGACACGGGCTGCGGGTCGAACGCGATCCGCACGTTCTCGATGGCCCACGTCAGACCGAGGTTCTCCTTGGGCGTGCACCCGTCCTGGAGCCGGAACGCGGGGATGCGCCGGTGCAGCTCCTCGAAGGCGACTGTCAGCTCGAGGCGGGCGAGGTGCACCCCGACGCACCGGTGAGCGCCGAGACTGAAGCTCAGGTGCGGCTTGGCATCCCGGTCGAACTTCACCTCGTCGGGCTCCGGGTAGTACTTGGGGTCGCGGTTGGCGGCCGCGAGCGGGCAGAACACGCGCTCGCCCTCGGGCAGCTCCAGGTCCCCCACCGTCGCCGACTCCTGGGCGACGTTGCGCGTCGGCATCGCCGGCGAGGTCCAGCGCACCAGCTCCTCGATGGCCGGTGCGAGCGCGTCGGGCGTGGCGAACATGGCCTCCCACAGGTCCTGGTGATCGGCCAGGTAGGCCATGCTCTGCCCGATCACGCTCTGCACCGTGTCCAGGCCGGCCATCATCATCAGGATGAACAGGTCGGACAGGTCGCTGTCGGAGATCTTCTGCCCGTCGAAGTCCGCGTTCACGATCGTCGTGGTGATGTCCTCACGCGGGTTCGCGCGACGGTCCTCGACGATGCCCTGGATGTAGGCGCGCGACTCCTCGCTGGCCTTGATCCGCACGGCCAGCGTCTCCTCCTCGGTGCCGCCCGGCACACCGTGAAGGAACGCCTCGACCCACTCGTTCATCCGGTCGGCGTCCTCGAGCGGCCAGCCCATGATCGACAGGAACACCGTGCCGGGGAACGGGAACGCGAACTGCGGGATCACGTCGCATGCCCCGGACCCGACGAAGGCGTCGACCAGGCCGACGGCGACCTCGCGGATCTGCTCCTCCATCTGCCCGACCCGGGCCGGGGAGAACAACGGGTCGAGCAGCTTGCGGTACTGGGCGTGGACCGGCCCGTCGAGCTCGATCGGGATCTGGGCCTTCTGCCCGAAGGCGACCTTCCCGTCCGGGATGTTGGGGAAGCTGACGAACCCACGGTTGTTGCGGCGCAGGACGCTGCTGATGTCGTCGTAGGTCGTCGCGACCCAGAAGCCGCCCTTCTCGGAGAACGAGACCGGGCACTTCTCCCGCCGGTCGGCGATGTCGTCGAGCTGGTCCTGGATAGTGCCGCTCGGGTAGACCTCGTAGTCCCGGCGGCGCTCGTCCTTGAGCTCCGCGAGTGTCTTGTCGGTCATGACGGACTTCCCTTCCCGGCAGTGGTGGCGAGGGCGATGGCCCCTTCGGGGCACGCGTTGACGATCGAGTTCGGATCACGGGTCGGCTCGCCGGCGACCGTGTCCCGCACGATCGCGTAGCCCATGTCGTCGGCGTCGAACGACTCCGGCGCCAGTGCGTAGCAGCGGCCGTGACCGGCGCACAGCTCGGAGTCGAGCGTGAACGGTGGCGGCTGGTCGCTCATCCGTTGAAGTCGCCCTTGCGGGCGTTGTCGTTGAGGTTCTCCCGCCAGTCGTCCCCGAACGGGATCGCCACGGTGGCCAGGGTGCCGCCGTCGGTGGTGGGCAGGCAGACACCGGACATGTACATCGACTCGTCCGAGGCCAGGAACAGCGCAGGGTAGGCGTTGTCGAGGATGCGTGGCGGGCGGGGCAGCTTGAGCGGGATCGGCGAGTGCTCGGGGACCCACGTTCCCGCCATCTCCTCGTGCGACTTCTCCAGAACCGGGGCGTCGCCGGGGAGGATGAAGTTGGCCGATCCCCCGTGCGTCGGGCAGATCGCGTTGATGCGGATGCCGTAGCGGCCGATCTCCCAGGCCGCACAGATGCGCACCATCGCGTTGATGCCGCCCTTGGCCGCACCGTACTGCGGGAAGCCCGGGTAGCCGACCAGCGACGCGGCCGACGACGTGCAGATGATCGAGCTTCCCGCCGGACCGTCCGGGTTGTTCTTCATGGCCCGCACGGCGTGCTTCACGGCGAAGAACACACCCTTGAGGACGACGTCGTTGGTCTCGTCCCACTCGGCCTCGCTGATGTCCTCGAACGCCGTCAGCCCGAATCCCTTGGCCGGGATGCCGGCGTTGGCGAACATCACGTCGAGCTTGCCGTAGGTGTCGACGGCGGCCGCAACGGCGGCCTCGACCTCGGCCTCGACCGTCACGTCGGCCTTGACCGCGATCGCCTCACCGCCGTCGCCGTGCACCAGGTCGAGCGTCTGCTTCGCCCGATCCTCGGAGACGTCGGTGACGACGACCCTGGCGCCCTCCTGGGCGAAGAGACGAGAGGCGGCGCGCCCCAGACCGGACCCTGCGCCGGTGATCACCACGACCTTGTTTGCCAAACGCATGTTCGTTCCTCCTGTGCGGCTGCCGCGCCCCACCCGCGAGGGGGAGCCGTCGTCCGGACGCGACTGCGGGACGCGGGCGCACGGAGGGATCCGTGTGCCGACGGTCACGTCCGGCGAGTCTCACATATAGGCGTTATCCTTGCAAGCATTAAATAGATAAGATCATCAGCCGTGGGTACGGCGGGGCGGGCGTGCGCCGGCAACCGCCTTCGCCGGCCCGACCAGGCCGGGATTCGTCAGTCCGAGGACGGCAGGTTCTTGGCCTTCTTGATCTCCAGCGGTTCGCCACCGACCCGGAGCAGCCCCGCACCGGCCTTCGTGCAGAGCAGCTCCATGCCCGAAGGCGGGTGCACGTAACGCTTCCCGACGACGGCGCCGGGGCCGTCCTCCCCCACCTCGGTGGTGGTCTCGGCCGGGAGCGGAGCCATCGGGGTCGAGCCGCAGGTCAGGTCGACCTCCGCGTCGGGCGCTCGCACGACGATGACCTCCGCCGTGCAGGCCGTGCTTCCCAGGCGCGTTCCGGTGGTCGGCTTCATCAGATCTCTTCCCTGTCCTTCTGTCCGTCGGTCGTCCGTCCGGCATCTCCTCGATCGCGGAGCCGGGGACGGCGGGTCCTACAGCGATATCTGCACGGTCTTCGGGTCGACGAACTCCCACACACCGCCCAACCCGCCCTGCTTGCCGTAGCCACTCTGCTTGCGCCCTCCGAAACCGATGTGCGGCCCGGCCGGGGCACCTCCGCCGTTCACACCGACATTGCCGGTGTCGAGCGCGGCAGCCACCCGGTGCGCGCGGGCGAGATCGTTGGTGAAGACGTAACCGGCCAGCCCGTACTCGGAGTCGTTGGCGATCGCGACCGCCTCGTCCTCGTCGTCGAAGCCCAGGACACCTACGACGGGGCCGAAGACCTCCTCCCGGGCCAGCTCGCTCGAGTTGTCCGGGAGCTCGACGACGGTGGGTGCGATGAAGTAGCCGCCGGCAAGATCGCCCCCGACCCGTTCTCCTCCGGTGATGACGTTCCCGTAGGCCCGGGACCGCTCGACCATTCCCAGGATCCGGTCCAGCGCGGACTGGTTGATGACCGGCCCCATACCGACATCCTCGGCGAACGGGTCTCCCTGCCGCACGCCGGCCAGCGCAGCCGCGAGCCTCTCCAGGAACTGATCGCGCACCGAGGAGTGCACCAGCAGTCGTGAGCCCAGGGTGCAGACCTGGCCGGAGTTCGCGGTCAGGGTCAGGGCGGAGGTGACTGCCCGGTCGATGTCGGCGTCGCCGAACACGACGCTCGCGGACTTGCCACCGAGCTCGAACACGCACGGGGTCAGTCGCTCCGCCGCTGCGGCGGCGATATGACGGGCCGTTGCGGGGCTACCGGTGAAGGTGATCTTGGAGATTCCGGGGTGCGCGACCAACGCCCGCGATGCCTCGACACCGGCGGTGACGACGTTGAGCACACCCGGCGGAATCCCCGCCTCGAGCGCGAGCTCAGTGGCCCGGATGGCACCGAACGGCGCGAGCTCCGAAGGCTTGGCGACGACCGTGCACCCGGCTGCGAGGGGAGCGCCGATCGTCATACCGAACGCCCCGGTCGAGCCGTTCCAGGTGGCCAGCGCGGCGACGACACCGACCGGTTCCACCGCGGTGTACTCCAGCACGCCACGAACCGAGAGCGGGCTGGTCTCGCCATGCAGACGGTCCGCCCAGCCGGCCGCCTCCTCGATCCAGTCGGCGCCCCAGTGCACCGCGTAGGGCGTGTGCGCGACCGGTCCACCCATCTCCAGGGACGCGATCGTCGCCAGCTCGTCGACGTGTTCGCGGAGCAGGTCGGCGAACCGGATGAGCGCCCGGCGCCGGTCGACGGGGTTCCAACGGCTCCACTGTGGCAGCGCGGCACGGGCGGCCGCGACGGCCTGGTCGATCTCTGCCGGTCCCGCCATCGGGATCGCGGCCTGGACCTGGCCGGTTGCCGGGTTGACGTGCTCGTACGTTCCGCCCGACGCGACGTCGGGGTGGGCATCGCCGATGACGAGCCGGGTGGGCAGGACCGACGAGCGGTCGATGGTGCCGGTCATGCTGCGCTCCTGGTGGCTGGGTGACGATCGAGGGGGCGGTGAAGGGCTACGCGAGCGGCTCAGTCGAGAAGAGCGCGACGCTGCTCAACTCGGAGATCGGCCCGCCGGCGACCAGGCACACACGCGCGTCCAGCACTCGGTTGTACGACTCCCCGCGCAACTGGCGGACGGCCTCGACCGCGTTGCCCATTCCGTGCAGGAAGCCTTCGGCGAGGTCACCTCCGCTTGTGTTGATCGGCAGCGATCCGGACGGCGCGATGAGGTTCTCGTACGTGAGCACCTCCCCCGCGGTCTCGGGGGTGCAGAAGCCGAGGTCGATCAGCGCAGAGACGGGTGGCCCGGTGAAGTTCACGTAGAGCTGCACGACGTCGACGTCGGCCGGGGTGAGGCCGGTGCGCTTCCAGACACGGTGCGCCGGCGCGGCCTGCGACGAGGCGGCATAGGGCTCGTGGTTCTCGTCGAGCTCCCCCCATCGCGGCCCGAGCGCGCCGTAGGCGGAACCGAGCAGGTGGACCGGCTTGGCGGTGAGGTCACGGGCCCGCTCCGCCGAGGTGAAGATGATCGCCGCGGCGGCGTCGTTCTCCCGGGAGGAGTCGAAGAGCCGGATCGGCTCGGCGATCAGTCGGGCGTTCTCGTAGGCCTCGTCGCTCAGCTGCACATCGCGACCGACGGCGTGCGGAGTACGGCTCGCGTGGTGGTAGCTAGCCTGGGCCACTGCCTTGAGCGCACTCGGTGGCACGCCGTCGGCCTCCAGGAGGCGCTGGGTGCGCAGGCCGAGTGCCTGGGCGGGGGCGTCGATCCCGTGGGCGCGGTACTGGACGCCGAAGACACCCTGGATCACCGCGGAACTGAGCCGGCCGCTGGTGGACTCGGCCGTGGCACGGTAGACCACGACGGTCTCCGCCTGACCGGAGAGGATCGCCGCCTCGGCCTGAGCGATCGCGCCGGCACTCCCCCCGCCGCCGCCGCCCCAGACGAGGCTGCTCCAGCGCAGCTCCTTGGTTCCGAGGGGGCCGGTGAGCCGCGGCCCGTCCTGCTGGTCGGCGCCGTAGGAGACGAACCCGTCGATGTCGGCGGGGTCGATCCCCGCCATCGCGGCGGCGTCGTCGATCGCCATGAGCAGCAGCTTGCGCTCGGTGTGCGGCGAGGTACCTCGTTTGTAGTAGGGCGTGGTCCCGTAGCCGACCGCCGCAACCTGCCGCGGCGTCATGCCGCTACCCCTTCGTCGATCGACCAGGTCAGCACCGGCAGATCCGCGGTGCGCGGCGAGGCCGGCTGGAACGCGCCGGTCAGCGGCGCGCCGATGCGTACGCCGCTCTCGTCCCCGGTGAGCAGGCCCATGATCCGGGCGTTCCCCGCCTGCGGCAGCTCGACCAGGACGTTCACGTAGGGGACGAGATCGGCGTATGCGGCCACGAACGGCAGGTGGCTGCGGATCCACGAGTAGACCCGGCCCACCGGCTCGACCTGTTCCCAGCGAAAGTCGTAACCACCGCATGCGGGACAACGCCAATCCGCCGGCCAGCTCCACCGCTCGCACCGCTGGCAGCGCTGGATCCGCAGCTCACCGGCACCGAGACCATCCCAGTACGGACTGTCGACCCGCCCCTCGAAGGGGTGGACCTCGTCCCGTTCGTTCGTCATCGTCAGCCTCGTCGATGTCGGTTCCGCCCTCGCTCGCACGAGGCATGCTCATAAAAGTTTATAAAGCTTGATAGGTCAAGGCGGACGTGGTCCCGACACCGAGGCTGTGCCGGGGTCCGCTCCGGGGCAGTTCGTGGTCCGAGCCTCGGAGCCGTCGAGAGGAGACTCCGGATCAAGCAGCCGACCGCTTTGATCTCCGGTGCTTTGCGGGAACCGTCCTCAGCGGCGGTCGGCGACCACCGCCAGTGCCGCAGTGATGCCGCCGTCGACGGGTATGACGTGGCCGGTCATGTAGCGGGCGCGGTCGGAGGCGAGGAAGGCCACAAGGCCGGACACATCCTGTGGTGTGCCCAGATAGGTCGTGGCGCTGTTGCGGATGTAGGCCGCGCGGTAGTCATCGGGCATGTAGGCATCGACGTTGCGGGTCAGGATCGTGGCCGGAGCGACCGCGTTGCATCGGATGCCCTGCTTGCCGTACTGAACGGCGACGAGCCGGGTCAGCTCGATCACTGCGGCCTTCGACATCGCGTAGGCGCTGAGTGCGACGTCCGCGGTCATGCCGGCCACGGATGCCATGTTGATGATGCTCCCGCCGCCGTTGTCCAGCATCACGGGAATCACGTACTTGCAGCACAGGAACGGCGCGACCAGGTTTCCCTGCAGGGTCCGGGTGAGGATCTCCGGATCGAGCGAGGCGACGTCGGGGTCCTGGGCGGTCAGCTCGAGTGAGGCCGCGTTGTTGTCCAGGACATCGATACGCCCGAACCGCGACGTGACCTGCTCGACCAGGGCTCGGACCTGTTCCTCCTCCCGGACGTCGGTCACGATCGCGTGCGCCTGACCGCCCGCCTCGCGGATCTCCTTCTCCACCAGGGCGGAGCGTTCGGCGTCGATGTCGGCGATCACGACGATCGCGCCGTTGCCGGCCAGTTCGTGGGCGACCGCTTCGCCCATGCCGTTCGCGCCGCCGGTGACGACGGCGACCTTGCCCGTGAGTTCCAGCTCCATTGCAGAATTCCTTCCGAGGGGGACGCTCAGAACGAGCGCGGCATCTTGAGCACGTGCTGACCGACGTAGGAGAGGATGAGGTTGGTCGACACCGGCGCGATCTGGTAGAGCCGCGTCTCGCGGAACTTGCGCTCGATGTCGTACTCCTCGGCCATCCCGTAGCCGCCGTGGAACTGCAGCGCCGCGTTCGCGGCCTCCCAGGACGCCTCGGAGGCGAGGAGCTTGGCCATGTTCGCCTCGGCGCCACAGTCCTCGCCGGCGTCGAACAGGTCGCACGCGCGCCAGCGCATCAGGTCCGCGGCTTCGATGTCGATGTGCGCGCGGGCGATCGGGAACTGCACGCCCTGGTTGGCCCCGATCGGGCGGCCGAAGACCTCCCGTTCGCAGACGTAGCGCCGGGTGCGTTCGATGAACCAGCGGCCGTCGCCGATGCACTCGGAGGCAACCAGGATCCGTTCGGCGTTCATCCCGTCGAGGATGTGGCGCAGACCACTGCCCTCCTCGCCGATCAGCGAGGACGCGGGTATCCGGACATCGTCGAAGTACACCTCGTTGGTCTCGTGGTTGACCATCGTGCGGATCGGGTTGGCGGAGAATCCCTCGAGCTCGCGGATGTCGATCAGGAACACCGACAACCCGTCCGAGCGCCGCTCGACCTCGTCTTTCGGGGTCGTCCGTGCGAGCAGCATCATCAGGTCCGAGTGCTGGACGCGCGAGATGAACACCTTCTGCCCGTTGACGACGTAGGAGTCGCCGTCGCGTACCGCCCGGGTCGTGATGTTCGTGGTGTCGGTTCCCGCGGTCGGTTCGGTGATGCCGAAGGCCTGGAGCCGGAGCGTGCCGTCGGCGAGGCGGGACAGGTAGGTGCGCTTCTGCTCCTCGCTGCCGTGCCGCAGCAGCGCGCCCATCGTGTAGAGCTGGGCGTGCACCGGTCCGGCGCTGGCGCCGTTGGCGTGGATCTGCTCGAGGATCACCGACGCGTCTCCGAGGCCCAGGCCAAGGCCGCCGTACTCCTCCGGTACGAGTGCGCCCAGGCAGCCGGTCTCGGTGAGTGCCTGCACGAACTTCTCGGGGTAGCGACGTTCGCGGTCGAGCTCGCGCCAGTAGGGATCCGGGAAGTCGGCACAGATCCGGTCGACAGTGCCGCGCAGGTCGCGGCGCAGTTCGGACTCCTGTTTCGGGGTCATGCCTGGTCCGCCTTCGCACTCTGCTCGAAGCGGGGGCCGTGTCCCCGCCGGTACACCATCGCCGTGCGTTCGTAGGAGATGACGAGGTCACCGTCCTGGTTGAAGCCCTCGGTCCGCACGGTGACGATTCCCAGGTAGGGCCGCGAACCGGACTCGCGCAGCCCCAGCACGGTGCTGCGGGAGTGGATCGTGTCGCCCTCGAACACCGGGTGCGGCAACACGATGTCGGTCCAACCGAGGTTGGCGTAGACGTTCTGGGAGATGTCGGTGACGCTCTGCCCGGCGACCAGCGAGAGCGTCAGGCACGAGTTGACCAGTGGTTTCCCGAAGTCGGTGCGCTTGGCGTACTCGTGGTCGAAGTGGGTCGGGGCGGTGTTCTGGGTCAGAAGCGTGAACCAGATGTTGTCCGTCGTGGTGAGGGTCCGGCCGAGCGGGTGCTCGTAGACGTCGCCCTCGACGAAGTCCTCGAAGTAGCGCCCGTGCCAGCCGCGATGCGTGGCCATGTTCAGTCCCTGTCGTTGGGTCGGGGTTCGTTCGGTCGGCTGCCGTCGAGGTCGAGACCCAGCCAGTCGTGGACCGCGCGGGTGTGCTCTCCGAGCGCGGGGACGTTCCCGTATCGCTCCACACCCGGCGGTGCCCACGGCGGCAGCACCGTCGGCACGGGCCCCGCCTCGGTCCCGATCTGCGTCCACCGGCCCGCGAGCTGCTCGTGCTCGGGCAGCCGCTCGATGGGGTTGAGCCGGCCCGAGGCGATGTCGGCGGCATCGAGCCGCTTGAGGACCGTCTCCCGGTCCAGGTACTCCAGCTTGTCCGAGATGACGGCGTCGAGCTCGCGCCGGTGGGCGACGCGGAGTTCCTGGGAACCGAAGCGAGGGTCCTCGGCGAGCTCGGGAACGCGGAGCACGTCGGCGCAGAAGCGGACCCATTCCCGCTCGTTCTGGACCGCGAGCAGGACCTGGCTGCCGTCGCCCACGGTGACCGGGCCGTACGGGGCGATCGTGGCGTGGCCCGAGCCCATCCGTTTCGGGGCGACGCCGCCGTGTGCGGTGTAGTACATCGGGTAGAGCAGCCACTCGGTGAGCGAATCGAACAGTGAGACGTCCACCGGGACGACCTGCCCGGTCCGGGAGCGGTGATGGATCGCTGCGAGGACGCTCGCGTAGGCGTACATGCCCGCCGAGATGTCGGCGATCGAGATGCCCACCTTGGCGGGCGAGTCCTCCTCGCCGGTCAGGGAGATCATCCCTGTCTCGCCCTGAACGAGCAGGTCGTAGGCCTTCGCATCGGCCATCGGGCCACGCGTGCCGTAGCCCGATACCGAACCGGCGATGAGGCCGGGGAACCGGGCCGACAGGCTCGCCGAGTCGATCCCACGACGCAGGGCCGCCGCCGGTGAGATGTTGTGGAGGAAGACGTCCGCCCGCGCCAGCAGCGCGTCGAGCAGCCGCAGGCCCGCCTCGGACGTCACGTCGAGCTCCACCGACTCCTTGCCCCGGTTCAGCCAGAGGAAGGCGCTGGACAGCCCGCCGACCTTGCCGTCGTAACCGCGGGCGAAGTCGCCGGTGCCCGGGCGTTCCAGTTTGATCACCCGTGCGCCGAGGTCGGCGAGCTGCCGCGTCGCGAAGGGCACCGCGACCGCCTGCTCCAACGCGACGACCACGATCCCGTCGAGGGGCGCCGGGCTCATCTCCCGGCCCCGGTCGCCGCCGCCAGGGCGATCCGGCTCGCCAGCTCCGCGACGGAGGGCCGGTCGCGCAGCCGACGCAGGTCGTGGAACAGCCGTGGGTCGGCTGCGGGGGCGCAGTCTGCGAACTTGGCCTCCAGAGCGGCCTCGTCGACCGGGCGTGACGCGTGCCCCAAGGGCCGGTCGACGGCAGCTACGTGCTCGCGGCCATCCGCGTCGCGGGCCGTGACCCGGGCGAACGACCCGACGGCGGCAACGTCGGCGCCGGGCTCCTCGCGCGCGCGGACCTGCGGGAGGAGGTCCTGGACGTCCCGGGCTCCCACCCGGTCCTCGGCGAACGACGCCAGCCCGAGACGGCCACGCAGCAGCGCCTCGGCCACGACGTATTCCATGCTGAACTTGGCCTGCGCGCCGGTGACCGGCCGGTGGTGCACGAGCGGGGCGAGCCCTCCACCGGGCACGGCCACCTCGATCTCGGTCAGCGCGCGCGGGTCGTCGACCTCCCGGGACAGAGCGAGCGCGGCCTCGGCCGCCGAGTGCGTCGCGTAGCAGCAGGGGAACAGTTTGACGTTCACCGCGATCGGAAGCTCGGGGTCGGCCGTGACGCCCGACGGGCCGTCCGAGTGCAGGGCCAGGAACCCCAGCGGCCCGTCCATCTGCTGGGGGTCGGAGGTGAATCCGCCCGCCGCCAACCGCGCCGCCAGGATGCCGTGGGCAGCTGCGGTTCCGGCGTGCAGCGGCTTGGTCATGGTGCCGAAGTTCTGCCTGCTCCCGGCCGCCAAAGATCCCGCCACTCCGAGCGCACGTCGCACGGCGTCGTCGTCGAGCTGCTGCAGGCGCGCGATCGCGGCCGTGGCCGCGACCGTGCCGATGGTGCCGGTGGAGTGCCAGCCCAATGCGTAATGCCCGGTGACCCCGAGAGCTCCGGCCACAATCCGCCCGGCCAGGAGACCGAGCGCGTAGGCATCGAGGATCGCAGCCCCCGTCACATCCGGATTCTGACCGGCCGCGAGGAGAGCGGGCACCAGGACGGCGCTGGGATGGGCGATCAGGGCGTCGTCGACGTCGTCGAAGTCCAGGGCGTGCGCAGCGGTGCCGTCCACCAGGGCCGCGGACCGAGCGGCCAGCATCCGGCCGGTGGAGAGCGAGCGCACCGGGCCGCCCTCCTCGTCGAGCGTGCCGGCCACGATCTCGACGGCCGGGTCGGCCGCCCCCGTGAGCAGGACGCCGACCGTGTCGACCGCCGCCCGTTCACCCAGGTGCAACCAGGCGTCGGCCGGAGGGGCCCCACGGCAGACCAGGTCGACGAGGGACTGCGTGAGAGCCGTCATCACGCCATCACGTTCCGCACATCGGTACGCCGTTCCACTGCCTCAGTGTGGAAGTCCGATTCGGCGGTGTCAACCGGACCCCGCGACACTGGACGCAGCCGAGGAACCCCGTTCCGCGGTACGGCACAATGGCGGTCCCGACCCTGACGGTGACCCCCGTACCCGGAGGCCCCATGAGCGAGACCAGCACCGGCGGCTCGATCCAGAGCGTGCTCAATGCGCTGCGGATCCTCGAACGCGTCGGTACCGACCAGCCGGTCGGCGTGTCCCGACTCGCGCGCGATGTGGGGCTGCCCAAGACCTCCGTCCAACGAGCTCTGAACACGCTCGCCGACGCGGGATGGCTGCGGCCGGTCGGCGGTGACCTCACGCGCTGGGAGCTGACCTCCCGGATGCTGGGGATCGCCCTGCACGCCTTCGGCGAGTTCTCCCTGCGCGACCACGCGGACTCCGCCATGGACGAGTTGCGCAGGCGCACCGGGGAGACCATCCACCTGGTGGCGCTGGACGAGGACTGCGGCATCGTCGTCCACCGCCTCGACTCCTCGCAGGCGGTCCGCGCGTTCGTGCAGGTCGGTACCCGTTCACCGCTGCACGCCACCGCCAGCGGGCAGGCCATCCTGGCGTTCCAGCCGAAGGCCCGGTCCAAGGAGATCGTCTCCGGGACGCTCGAGACCTATACCGACCGCACCGTCACCGACGCCGCCGCGATCCTGGACCGGCTCGCGGCGGTCCGCGAGCGCGGATACGCGGTGAACGTGGCGGAGTGGCGCCCGGAGGTCGCCTCGATCTCCGCCCCGATCCTGAGCCGGGACGGGACCGCGGTTGCGGCGATGACCATCTCGATCCCGCTCAGCCGCTATCGCGACGATCTCGTGGAGACCTACGGCGGCTGGGCTCGCGAGCTGGCACAGTCGCTCGGACCGGTGTCAGCGGAACGCCGCTGACCTGCCCGGTCGACCCTCAGGCGACGCCCCGCAGCCACCGCCCGATCTCCAGCAGGGCGTGGTCGGCGTCCGGGGAGACTGCGCGCAGACCGAGGAACCCGTGGATCTGCCCCGGGTAGCGCCGCAGGTCGACGGGTACACCCGCCGTCGCCAGCCTGCGGGTGAACTCCTCACCGTCGTCGCGGAGCACGTCGAGCTCCGCGGTCAGGATCAGCGCGGGAGGCAGTCCGGACAGGTCCGGCGCGTGCAACGGCGACAGGTGCGGGTCCCGGGGATCGACGTCGGGCGCGTAGGCCGTCCAGTAGTACCGCATCTCCGCCGCGGACAGGTTGTAGCCGTGCGCGTTGTCGGTGTAGGCGGGGAGGGCGGTGGTCGCGTCCAGCGGCGGGTAGACCAGCACGAGCCCTCGCGGACGCAGCGCAGCATCTCTCAGCGCGACGGCGGTGGCCAGGTTGCCGCCCGAGCTACCACCGGCGAGCACCAGACGCCCGGGATCGCCACCGAGCGACTCGGCCCGCGCGAGGATCGCACGCGTCACGGCCGTGCACTGGTCCACCGGTTGCGGGAACCGGTGCTCGGGGGCGAGCCCGTAGTCCACGCTGAGCACCAGTGCGCGTCCGGCGTTGGCCATCACGCGGCAGGGGTGGTCGTGCGTCTCGAGATCCCCGAACACCCAGCCGCCGCCGTGGAAGTAGACGACCACGGGGAGCCCGGGTTCCGGCGTCGGCCGGTACAGCCGGACCGCCACCCCCTCGATGTCCAGGTCGCGGATCTCGTGAACCGGCACCGTCGACGGCACGGGAGCCGGACCGGCTCGCAGGACATCGGCGATCTCGCGGCATCGCGCGGCATCCCAGGGCCCGGCGCCGAAGGTCTTCTCCCGGTCCGCGACGGCCGGCAGGGTGAGGAACGCGGCGACCTCGGGGTTCGGCCCGGTCATCGGTTCTCGACGCTGAACGGCGAAGGCGCGTCCGGGCGGGCCAGCGGGAGATCGTCCACCTGGAACGCCGCGATCTCCTTGGGATCCTCGCCGAACAGGCCGTCGATGCGGGCCGCGGCCGCCTCGTGTCCCGCAGCCCAGTCGAGGTCCACCGCATCGGACACCGCGAAGGTGCGGACGAGCGAGACGTGCCAGCCGTGCACCACGAACAGCTGCCCGGTGATGTCGCCTGCGTGCTCGCTGCAGAGGAACTCCACGAACCGACCGACATGGGTGGGCGACCACTCCTCCAGAGCGGCCGGGTCGAAGTCGCCGACGCCGTCGCGCATCATCTTGGTGTAGGCGCGCGGGGCGATCGCGTTGACCCGCACCCCGTAGGCGCGCAGCTCGCGGGCCAGTGTCTGGGCCATGACCGCGACACCTGCCTTCGCCGCCGCGTAGCTGCTCTGGCCCGGGTTGGCCAGGATCGCGGCGCGGGAGGTGGTGAGCACCAGGGTGGCGCGCCGGGCGTCAGCGCCGCCCCGCTCGCGGTCGCGCCAGTAGCGCGCCGCCTCCCGGGCGAGCCAGAACGTGCCTCCCAGGGTGGCCGAGACCACGTCCGACCAGTCCGCGTCGTCCAGGTCGTAGATCATCCCGGTCCGCAGCACGGCGGCGTTCGCGACCACGCTGTCCAGGTACCGGCCGTCCGCGGTGGCCGCCGCGACCAGCTCACGCGCCGTCTCCGGCCGAGAGACGTCGCCAGCGACGCCGGCTGCCACGCCGGGTCCGCCCAGCGCGGCGACCGTCTCCCGTAGGAGGTCGGAGTCGACGTCGTTGAGTACGACGAACGCACCGGAGCCGGCGAGCCGCTCGGCTTCCGCACGCCCGATGCCCTGTGCGGCGCCGGTGACGATCGCGGCCCGACTTCGCTCGCTCATGATCAGCCTCTCCCGGCCAGTGCGGTGATCATCGTGGACACCCACACGATGTGCTCCGCGGTCTTCTCGACGATGTGGAATTCCTTCGGCTCCGGTCGCAGCCGGGTACGCTGCGCCCACCAGCCCGCGGGGTCCTGCGAGTCCCGGTACCACGCGGTCATCAGCAGGAGATGCTCGACGAGCCCGTCGTCGGGGGCCGCATCGAGGACCGCCGCGGCGCCCAGGCCGAGTTTGCAGACGCCGGTGGACTCGGTGAACCGGTACTGCTCACCGGTTGCCGCGTCGTGCAGGTGCAACAGGTCCCGCGCGGTGCGCACGGCCTCCGCCCAGCCCGTCGCGGCGCCGTAGCGGGCTAGGAACGCCGCACCGATCCCCGGGTTGTGGAAGGCCTGGCGTGGTTCGGCGAAGTCGACCACCAGGTTGTAGGCGTCGTCCTCGGGCACCTCGGTGATCAGGCCGTCCGGTCCCCAGCCCACGTGCAGGCGTCGCGGGAGCTCCGGTTGCGCGGCGATCAGCGCGCGGAACCAGCCGTACACGGCGTCGGCGACGTCCGTCCGCCCGGTGAACAGCGCGGTCATCCCCAGCTGGGCGGTCGGGAACAGGAGTTGGCGTCCCGTCGCCCGAGCCTCCGGCCGCTCCCAGTAGGCCCCTCCCGTGTCCGGGTGCTGCAACGGCCCGAGGGCCTCCCACACCGCGCGGGCGGTGTCGTAGTGCTCGAGCGCCCACGCGCCGTGGGCGATGATGCTGAGTGGATAGGTGGCCGCCATCCGGGTCCAGGCCGCCCGCGGGGTCCCCTCCCGGAGGTCACCGCCGTCGGTGAGGGCCTCCCGTTCGATCCAGCCGAGGACGGCCGCCGCTGCGCCGCGCTCCCCCGCCGTGGCCAGGGCCCACGGCAGCCGGTAGTAACCGTTGTGCTCCTCGGCGAAGGCGGGCGCACCGTTCGAGCCGACCCGGTCCAGCAGCCAGCGGACCGCCCGGTCGCGCACCTCCTCCAGCTGTGCGCGAGCCTCGGCCACGCCCCAGGGGACGCCCTGCACCGCGTCCGTCATCGTTTCCTCACCCTCGCCGCCCATCTCGTACCACTGTTCGGAACGCTGTACCGAATCTTTCGGAAGTATGGAAAGGTCCACTCATCCTGTCAACGACGCCGACCGGAGGGCCGATGCCGACCGAGGGCCTCAACCGGCGCGAGCACAGCCGCGCCACCGTCGACGATCTGGCGCGGCGGTACCGCACGTGGGATCGGTGGGGCGAGGGCGACGAGCTGGGTGCCGCCCACCGCGTCACCCCGGAACGGATCGCCGCCGCGGCCCGGCTGATCCGGCGGGGCACCGTGTTCTCCCTGGGCCTGCCGCTGGACCGGCACGGTCCGATGCGCGGTGGCGGTCCTCGCGTCAACCCGCAGCACGTCATGCTGCGCACTCCGCACGACCCGCTCCCCGGCCGTGACGACGGCGGGCTGCAGCGGGCCGCGGACGACGCGGTCTACCTCCCCCTGCAGTGCTCCACCCAGTGGGACGCCTTCTGCCACATCTTCTACGACGGCGTCACCTACGGCGGCCGGGGCTACGACAGCGTCACCACCCTGGACGGCGCCGCCCACAACAGCATCACCGGCCTCGCCGACCGGGCTGCCGGCCGCGGGGTGCTGCTCGACGTCGCCCGCCATCTCGGACGCGACGCCCTGGAACCGGGCGAGGCGATCCAGGGCGACGACCTCGCCGCCTCCGCAGCAGCCCAAGGAGTCGCAGTCGGGGCCGGGGACTTCGTACTCGTCCGTACCGGACACCTCGAACGGCGACGGGCCGCCGGCGACTGGGGCGACTTCGCCGGCGGGCCCGCCCCCGGGCTCGGGCTGAGCACCGCTGAGTTCCTCTGCGACCACGAGGTCGTCGCCGTCGCCACCGACACCTGGGGGGTCGAGGCGATCCCCTTCGAGACCCCTGACCTGATGTCCCCGCTGCACGTGGTGCTGCTGGTCAACGCCGGCATCTATCTCGGCGAGATGTGGGACATGGAGTCGCTCGCCGCGGACTGCGCCGCCGACGGCGTCCACGAGTTCTTCCTGACCGCTCCGCCGCTCCTGGTGACGGGCGCGGTCGGTTCCCCCCTGAACCCGCAGGCCATCAAGTGAGCTGAAGGAGGGCTTCGCGCATCCACCCGGCCCCGGGCACCACCCGCGGGCCGTCGCATCACCGGTCGAACCACCCCTGCGACCGGTGTTCCCACTCCGCCCACCGGCAGAGGAGCACCCACATGACGATCACCCCTGCCCAGGCCCCGCAACGACCCGTTCGTTTCGTCGATCCCGACGGCACCCCCACTCTCGACGGCGAGACCCACGGCATCGACCTCGATCTCGCCGTGCGACTGCACCGGGACATGGTGCTTGCCCGGCGACTGGACCACGAGGCCCTGGCACTGCAGCGGCAGGGTGAGCTCGGACTCTGGCTGATGAGCTGGGGGCAGGAAGCCGCCCAGGTCGGCTCGATCCGGGCCCTGCGCGACACCGATCCCGTCTTCCCCAGCTACCGCGAGCACGCCGCAGCCCTGTGCCGTGGGCTCACACCGGCCGAGATCCTCGCCCAGTGGCGCGGATGCGTACACGGGGCGTGGGATCCCACCGCACACCGCTTCCACATCAACTCGCTCGTCCTGGGCGCCCAGACATTGCACGCCACCGGGTACGCCGCGGGGGTCGCCCTCGACGGTACCGACGAGGTGGTCGCCGTCTACTTCGGTGACGGCGCCACCAGTCAGGGCGACGTGAGCGAAGCGTTCAACTGGGCCGCCGCGGCGTCGCTACCGGTGCTGTTCCTGTGCCAGAACAACCAGTGGGCGATCTCCACCCCCGCCGCCCGGCAGATGGGCTCGCCGATCCACCGCAGAGCCGCCGGGTTCGGTCTGCACAGCCAGGTCGTCGACGGAAACGACGCGCTCGCCGTGCACGAGGTGGCCCGCCGCGCCGCCGAGCACGTCCGGTCGGGCTCGGGCCCGGCGCTCGTCGAGGCGATCACCTACCGGCGTGCCGGTCACAGCACGTCCGATGACCCCCAGCGCTACCGCGAGGCGGGCGAGCTGGCCCTGTGGGAGGAGCGCGACCCGATCGCGCGGCTGCGCGCACTGCTGGAAGCACGCGACGTCGAGCCCGCGTCGTTCACCGCCCTCGACGCCGAGGCCG
>JAKDNL010000894.1 GCA_030451825.1 Pseudonocardia sp.
TGCTCACCACGTTCGCCTCGGGCGGCGGTGGCTGAACCGATGAGCGCCGATCTGCAATCCGGTAACCCGGCGGGCACCGCGACCTCTCCAGACCGTGACCGCCGCCGCGCGGTGCTGGTCCTGGGCGGTATCGCCGCCCTGATCATCGTGCTGCTGGTCGGGTTGGTCGCCTTCCTGCTCGGCGTGGGCACCGACGATCCGGGGCCCGGGGCGGGCGCACCACCGGCCCGGCCCCCGGCAACAGTCCCGCTCGATGAGGGCGGCTGGGATGTGGCCGCGCAGACCGAACTCGCCACCCGCCCGATGCTGCAGCTGCCGGAGTCGGCGGCCCTGCCCCATCCGCTGACCACCGAGACCGCCGGCCCGCCGATCGAGCTGCCCGAACCCGGGAACACCGCAGGACAGCTGGTGGCGGGCGGCTTCCCCGGCACCCCGGAGGGAGCGGTCGCCCAGCTGATCGAGCTCACCCGGGTCGGGCTCGAAGGCGGAGACCCCGAGGGCTACCGGCTGGCCTACGAGAGCGTCGCTGCGCCGGGCGCGCCGGCGGTGGAGTCGACCCGCATCTACCGCGACCTGCAACAGATTCGGGCGGGAACCGGACTCCCGCCTAGCGGTGCGGTCGCCGGGCTGATGTTCAGCTGGTCCCCGACCAGTGCGCTGATCAAGGGCACCACTGACGACGGCCGGTATGTGGTCGCGTGCGTGTTGGGCGAGCTGGTGACCGGACTCAACGGACAGGCGGTGTCAACCGGAGCGGGAAGCTGCCAGGCGTTGCGCCGCGTCGATGACCAGTGGCGGATCAGTCCTGGGGCGGCCGCGTCCGCGGCCAGCCTGGCGTGGCCGGGCACCGCGGAGGCAGTGCAAGCCGGCTACCGAGACCTGATCCGATGATCCCCGACTTCCTCACCGACCAGCTCAACTCGTTCGTCGCCTCGGTGATCGATCAGATGATGAAATCCATCTGGGCGGCCGCGGTGGGTTTGCTGCGGGGGTCGTTCGAGCTGGTCGATGGTGTGCTGGGGTTCGGGGACGGCTCGGATCTGGCCAGTGGGTCCGCGGCGTTCGCCGAGATCTGGCCGGTGCTGCGGTGGATCGGGCTGTCGGTGGCGCTGGGGCTGTTCTTCTGGCAGCTGACCACGACGGTGCTGCGCGGCGGCGCCGGGTTCTGGCGGGCCGCGACCGGACCGGTCGCCTACGGGGTCGCGACGGCGATGACGCTGGGGATGGTGGCCGCGCTGCTGGGGGCGGCCGAGGGGTTGACCACGGTGCTGTTGCAGCAGGGCCTCCAAGCGGACAGCTTCCGCACGATCCTGGACAACCCGGACCTGGCGTTCACCGACAACCCCGAGGTCGACAGCCAGCTGGACTCCTCGGTCCGCGCGATGGTGCTGGGGCTGGTCGCGCTGTTCGGAGTGATCCCCGCGGCGCTGGGCTTCGCCCTACAGATGATCTTCCGGCATGCGGCGATCCTGGTGTTGGTCGCGACGGTGCCGATCACCGCGGCGGGTTTGATGACGAACACGACCGCGTCGTGGTTCTGGCGGTCGCTGCGCTGGATGCTGGCCGCGATCGTGATGAAGCCGGCGCTGGCGTTGGTGCTGGTCATCGGGGTCAACGTGCTCTCGGCGCCGACCGGGGTCGGTGGCCTGCTGGCCGGGACCGGGGTGTTGTTGATCTCGTTGTTCTGCCCGTTGGTGTTGTTCCGGTTGTTGGCGTTCGTCGAGCCGGGCACGAACGCGGGGGCGACGTTCCGCTCGGTCTCGCGAGGAGGCGGTGGCGGTGGTGTCGGTCAGTCCAGCGCGAGCTCCAGCCCGGACGAGACCAACGCTGCCCGCTTCGACTCGGCCCAATCCGGTGGGGGCGGCTACAGCG
>JAKDNL010000895.1 GCA_030451825.1 Pseudonocardia sp.
GGCCGTCGTGGTCGCGGGCCAGGGGCGGGACGACCAGGGCGATCAGGACGGTGCGGAGCAGCGCCCTCGGCACCCCGACGAAACGGGCCATATCCGTGCGGGCGACACGCAGGCCCAGCGCGACCTTCCCGGCCGTCGTCCCGAAGATCGCTGTCGGCAGCACGGTCAGGATGTACCAGACCCCCAGGATCGTCCAGCTGGTGTTCGGCGCACCGAGCGCATCGACGCCGAGGAAGGCCAGCGTCACGACGTAGGCGACCATCCAGTCGACGAAGATCGCCGCGAGTCGTCGGCCGAACGAGGCCGTCGCGTTCACGCCGTCGGCCGGCAGACCGAACTTCTCACCCGGATGGCCGGTCTTCGTACCCGGCCCAGCGGGTGATGCGGGGAGCCAGGAGTCGATCCAACGGGCCATGCCCTCTAGCCTAGGCGCCGACCCGGCACGACCGCCGGGACGTCGTTCACCGGACCGGCGCCCACGCCTGGTGCTCGACCCGCTACCTGGAGGAGCCACACGATCGGACCTGCCCGGCGCCATGTGTGACACCTGTCGCGCCGGGGGCAGTTAACGTCCGTGAAACAGTCGGGTGACTGGTGGGCAACACGGCGACAATAGCGTCGCCGTCAACCTCCTACAGTCGAGAGAAGGAGCCCAAGAGCGTGTTCAGCAACGCCGAAGAGGTACTCAAGTACATCTCGGACGAGAAGGTCGAGTACGTCGACATCAGGTTCTGCGACCTGCCCGGCGTCATGCAGCACCTCACCGTCCCCGCCAGCACCGTCGACCACGACTTCATCGACAGCGGGGTCGCCTTCGACGGCTCCTCGGTGCGTGGTTTCCAGGCCATCAACGAGTCGGACATGGCCCTTTTCCCGGACCCGGCCACCGCGCGCCTGGACCCGTTCCGCAAGCACAAGACGCTCAACATGAACTTCTTCGTGCACGACCCGATCACCGGCGAGCCCTACTCCCGTGACCCGCGGAACGTCGCACGCAAGGCCGAGGAGTACCTGAACGCGTCGGGCATCGCCGACACCTGCTTCTTCGGTGCCGAGGCCGAGTTCTACATCTTCGACTCGGTGCGGTTCGGGTCCGACCCGCACCAGCAGTACCACCACATCGACTCCTCCGAGGGCTGGTGGAACACCGGCCGTCACGAGGAGGGCGGCAACCTCGGCTACAAGGTCCCCTACAAGGGTGGCTACTTCCCGGTGCCGCCGGTCGACCACTACGCCGACCTGCGCGACGACATGGCCTCGAACCTGACCGACAGCGGGTTCGTGCTGGAGCGCGGTCACCACGAGGTGGGCACCGCCGGCCAGGCGGAGATCAACTACAAGTTCAACACCCTGCTGCACGCGGCCGACGACGTGATGCTGTTCAAGTACATCGTCAAGAACACCGCCTGGCACGACGGCAAGACCGTGACGTTCATGCCGAAGCCGCTGTTCGGTGACAACGGCTCGGGCATGCACGCGCACCAGTCGCTGTGGAAGGACGGGGCGCCGCTGTTCCACGACGAGTCCGGCTACGGCGGGCTCTCCGAGCTCGCCCGGTTCTACATCGGCGGCATCCTGCACCACGCGCCGTCGCTGCTGGCGTTCACGAACCCGACGGTGAACTCGTTCCACCGCCTGGTCCCCGGCTTCGAGGCCCCGGTCAACCTGGTCTACTCGGCCCGCAACCGCTCGGCCTGCATCCGGATCCCGCTCTCGGGCAACAACCCGAAGGCAAAGCGCCTCGAGTTCCGTTGCCCCGACTCGTCCGGCAATCCGTACCTGGCGTTCGCCGCGATGATGATGGCCGGTCTGGACGGCATCAAGAACAAGATCGAGCCGGCCGCCCCGATCGACAAGGACCTCTACGAGCT
>JAKDNL010000298.1 GCA_030451825.1 Pseudonocardia sp.
GGGAGCCCGTTCTGCTCCCAGGCCAGGGGCTGGAAACCCCACCGGTCGGTGTCGAGGCCGCGGCGGCGACGCGGCCCGCTCATGCCCGGGCCCCCTGCTGCTCGTTGAGTGCGGGGATGTCGGCGTCGACGGGCCGGTTCTCCGCCTCACACTCGTTCACCCTCGTGCTCGTCGTAGAAGTGGCCCTCGGCGTCGAGTTCCCAGAACCGTTCGTGCGGGGCTCCGTAGCGGGCCGCGGACGCGCACGTCCAGATCGAGGCCAAGGACCGCAACACGTCCGGGGTGAGGTCGTGGCGCACCCGGAACAGCAGGTCCACGGCCTCGATCACTGGATCGCCGATCGGCGGTTCCGACGCGGCAGCTGTGCCCACGTCCGCGGTGCCCGCCGCCCCGCTCCCCGTCCGCTCAACCCGGGCCGGGCGGATTCGCTCGGCCCGGACCGCGCGGCGCTGCGCGGCGGTCAGGCCGCCGGCCACCCCGTAAGGCAGCTTCATTACCTGAGCCTCCGCGCGGCATGCCTCCATCAGCGGGCATCGCCGGCATACCGCCAGCGCAGCCCGCTCCCCTGCTGTCGGGGCCTGGCCAACGTGCGCGGACTCGTTAAGCGGGAACATCCGCTCCGGGTCCGCCGCACACGGCTTCAAGGCCCCACCCGGCCGCTCAACGCGGGCCGCTGCCACAGTCTTCATGGGTCGATTCCTCCTGGTCTGAGAGTCAGAGGCCGATCCAGCTCCGGTCCGTGTTCGCGCACTGACCGGAGCGCCCCATATACCCAAATATACCAGACATACCGCGATATGCCACCATGATGGCGTGGTTGGAGCGGAGAGCAGGCGCGATATGTTCGGGACCTGGTCATCGCTTGGTATTTCTTGGGATAGTCCAGGGAGCCGGGGCAAGCCCGGTGCCGCGCGACACCCGGAGGAACCCGCGATGTCCGACCGTGACGAACGTGAGTACAGGCTCGAGGTCGTAGCTGGATGCGATGAGGGGCCGTGCCCGAAGGTCGGGCGCCGGGCAGCGCGCCCCGGCCACTGGGTCGTGCAGGGGGCGCGGGTCCCTAACCGAGATGAGCGAAATGCTCTCGGGCACATCCCCCCACATGAGGACGTCGTGGAGATCCCGCACGACGTTGCGATCGAGTTCGCCCGGAAGCTTCGGGACGAGGGGTTGATCTAGTTGCTCTCGATGGATGAGTTCATGGCGTTGTTCAACAGCGTCGAGGTCCAAGCCTGGCGACTGCTGGTCCACGACGAGTACAACGCCACCGAGGCAGAGGGCGCCCGGCGGCGGGAGTGGGGACGCACAGGCACGGTCCCCGACCGCAGCGGGGACGACTGGCTGGCGATGGTGCGGCGCTATGCGGAGGCCGACGTCGCCTTCGCGCGGGTGCACGTGTTCCCTGGGCGCGACGAGCTCACGCCGTACTGCGAGTACGTCCTGGATTCCTACGAGTGGAACGACGCCGCCGGCGAAAGAGTCGCGATCGCCGACCGCGCCCTACACCCCGAGCTTGACCGCCTTGACCGTGACTTCTGGGTGCTCGATGACTCCGTCGTCGTGCTCGTATACGGGCCGGACGGCGAGTTCAGCGGCGCCTACCTGGCCGAGGGCCACGAGCGGGAAGACCGGCTAGAGCACCGCCGCATCGCCGAGGAATGCTCGGTGCGGCTAGCCGAGTACAAGGACGCACGCAGCAGGCGGCTCACCGCCTGATGAGTCCCGCGACCGACGAGCCGACAGCTGCGCTGCGCAACCTGGGCGCGCAGTTGAAGGACCTGCGCGCGAGGGCTGGCCTAGACCAGGCCACCCTCGCCTCAGTGCTGGGTGTGGCCCAGCCGCAGATCTCGCGGCTCGAAAACGGGCGTCGCCTGCCCCCAGTCCCGGTCATCCGGGAGTGGGTACGCGCGTGCGCGGCCGCCGACGGCAGCGAGTTCGACGCCGAGCCGCTCATCGCGCTACGCGAGGCCGCGGGTGGGGAACGGGTGTCCTGGCAGCGAATTCATAGGAACGGACTCGCGGCCGACCAACACTCCCTCGGCGGGGTCGAGGCCCAGGCGCAGGAGATCCGAGTCTTCCAATCGTCGGTCATCCCGGGGCAGCTGCAGACCGCGAGCTACGCACAGCGTCTGTTCGAACTCGGCACCAGCAAGACCCCCGACGAGGTCGTCGCCGGGGTACAAGCCCGCCTAGAGCGGCAGGCGATCCTGTATCACCCGCCCGAGCACGGCTGCCGTTTCCTCATTTCCGAGGCCGCCCTGCGCTGGCGACCAACCGGTGACGACGGAACTCTCATCGCCGCCCAGCTCGATCGCCTACTCGCGCTCCTCGACTTGCCCGGGATCGACATTGGGTTGCTCCCGTGGGAGGAACCGCAGCCCGCAACTCACCGACATCCCTTCGTGCTCTATCGCCTGCCCGACGACCAGGACGACATGGTCATCGTCGAAACGATCGATGGAGAGAACGTGGTCCGAGATGCAGACTTGATTGCCCTCTACGTCAGTTGGTACGACCGGTTGGCTAGCGCAGCCTGGACAGGGCAGCGGGCGCGCGACTTCCTGCACAGGCTTCTGGAGGAAGTCCAGATCACCAACCGCTAGTGTCCCGCGCCGGCCGGCCCGCCCGGAACACTGATGCGGTGGTCCTGGAGATCGCAGCTCACTCGTACGTGTCAAAGTCATCCCCGGCGAGAGACAACGGCGTGTCGCGTGTCGCGCTTTCAGAAAGTGCGGCATGATCGCCGCATGGCCAAAAGGACCGGGCGCCCCTCGAAGGGGCCGCGCGACGCCATCGGTACCCGCATCTCCCCCGCGCACAGCGCGAAGGTGCGCGATATCGGAGCGCAGCACGGCTGGTACCACTCCGAGACTGCGGCGGCTCTGATTGAGGTCGGGCTGCGGCACATCGATGACTTCGCCCCGCCGGCCCGGGGCCGGGACTGGCTGCTTATCCGGGTGCCCGCTGCTAGCGGCGCGGCGCTGCGGGGTCTTGCCGCGGATCTGGGCTGGTCCTTCTCCGACACCGCAGCTGCTCTCATCGCGGTGGGCTTCGGCCATCTCAACGAGCTGCCAACTAAGGCGGCGGCAGGCACCACCAACGATCAGCAGGAGTTGCCGCTGACGAAGGCCTCTTAACGAGAACGAGACGGCCCCCGCCACAGGGGCCGCCTCGGTTCGTTCCCGCGTCGCTCGGTCGAGCACCCGAGTGACGTCGTTGCTCCGGCGAACCGGAGCGGAATCCCCAACCATCCAAGAAGGGGCGCTTTCGCGTGTCCAGGATACATCCTGGGCCGGATCCAGCGCGACATCGACACGGGGCGGCTTTGCCCTACCCGGACACTGGTCCGGGAACCGGGTGGTGCCTGCCCTGCTACGAGCAGGGCGCTTTCACCCTCGAGTCCGGATCCGGCCCTGGCAGCAACAGCTGCGTCATGCACGGCGCGCTGCTCCACAACGAGCCGCCGGACCCGCGGGGTTACGGCATCCGCGCCACCACTGGCCCGCGGCGAAGCCCGCGCGGCCGCGCTGCGCGCTGCACCGAGCGCGGCGGCCCGACCACGGGCCCAGGCCGGGCCCCACGGCCACGGGCCCGGCAACGGGCCACCGACCGCGCCATGGCGCGCGGCCTGCAGCGAGCCCGCCGACGTCTCAACGACGGCAGGTTTGAGGCCTGCCCCGGCTGGCGGAACTTCATCGAGGCCGGCTGGCGCGTCCTCACCGACCAAGCCGAGGCCCTGGCCCTCGTCGCCGACCTCGTCGACGCCGAGGACTGGCGCGCAGACAAGCGCCGCGCCTGGACCGCGATCCTGCGCCAGCTGGTGTGCGCGATGGACTGGGAGACGGGCCTCGTCACCGCAGTGACCGCGGACCGGCTCGCCGCTGCCGGGGACCGCGCTCCCCGCACCGTGTCCCGCGTCGTGGCCTGGGCCCGCGACGCCGGGCTCCTGGTCGTCGTCGAGCACGCCGCCTCGGCCGAGTTCCTCGGCACCGACCACGGCCGCACCCCGACCTACGCCCTGGTCACCAGCCGCCCACACCCCACCCCGCCGGAGGATGCGGCGCAAGGACCCGAGCCGACATCCGCGCAGCTCAGAACCCTTGTGGATGAAAGTGGCGACCTCCCCAAATCTCTTGTTGGCAACAAGCCCTTGAACGGCAAACGGCTCAAACCCCCAAACTCTAGTCCGCACGACTGGCCCCTGTTCCAAATCCCCAAACACGGTCCTGAACGGACCGAAGCGACCCGGCGGGTCCTGCACCGTCTCGGGCTCCAGCCGGGCGGGCAGCACCCGGCCCCACTCTGGCGGGCCCGCGCGCTGCTGTGCTGGTGGTGGCAAGCGGGAGGCAGCCCCGCCGGGCTGCTCTGGGCCCTCGACCACCACCCGGACCGGCCCGATCACCACCGCGGCGACGCCTTCCGCGGCGCTCGCGACCCACTACGAGTCCTGGCCTACCGACTGAAGCCCTGGCAGGACCGGATCAACGAACTCCCCCGCAGCGTCGTCGGCCATCACGTGCGGGCTGCTGTCACACCGGAGCCGCTGCCCACGGCTGAACCAGTACACCCGGTCGATCGCCAGGCCGCACGGGATGCGGCTCGGGCCGCACTCGCATCACACCTCGATGAGCTACGGGAACGGCGGCGGGGCTAAGCGCCCACCGTCGCTCTGCCACCGTTACCCGTAACGGTTCCGTTCCTGGTGTTGCCCGGATCGGGGCAATAGCTGTCTATGCTGGTAATGGTTCCGTTGCTGGGTTTACCTGCACTCGTGTCAACTGCGTGTAACGGGGCAGACCGGGCACAGGGTGAGATCAGCTCAGAGGGCGGCCCGTCGGGAGCGACCCTCCGGGGCGTGCAGGCAGTTCCTCAACCCCGTGCGCAGTCTTCGTCGCGTCGATGTGACGGCGCATTGCCTCGGCCACCCATCCGGAGAACGTCTGGTACTCCCCCCGGGCCAGCCAGAAGGCGTCCTTGGCCTCGCCAATCAGCTCGCTGCTGACGTTCACCGTCATCTTCTGACTGGCCGGTGCGGGAGGCGTTCCCGGTAACGGTTCCGTTGTCGCCGTTTCTGGGATTCCTGGTGTTAAAGGGGTTGGTTCCGTCGCGGGTTCTGTTCGTGAGGTCGTCGCAGGGGTAGCCGGCGCGGACTCGGCGGTAGCCGGGACCGCCGGGTGGCGGCCGCTCAGGGCTGATTTCCGCGGTTCGTGGCGTCGCGATGCCGTACTCATCGGTGGCTGGTTCCTTCGAGAATGTTGCTCAGATACTGGTCGTAGACTGCGAGGAGGTTGCTTGCGGCTGGGGTGTTCCACTCGTCGAGCCCCACACCAGCCTCGGCCGCTTCCGCGATCCAGGTCAGCTTGGGTACCGGCGGGCCCCAGACCGCCACCGGGGAGTTCGCCAACAGCTCTTCGTGCCAGTGCCGTTGCCGCCGGGTCCGTTCGAGGCCGTTCACGATTACCCCAGCGGGATGAAGCGAGGCATTGGAGTACTTCTGCACCGCGTCCAACGTCGCGAGGAGTCGGGCGATCCCGTCGGAAGACCAGAGAGCCGCGGTCGTGACGATCACTGCTTCCTGGGCTGCCGTGAGCGCGTTGATGGTCAGCAGATCAAGGGCCGGCGGGCAGTCAAGCAGGACCAGCTCGTAGGCGCCGACCAGTGGGGACAGCGCTTCCCGGAGCCGGTGCTCGCGACCCGGGCCCATCGCCACGAGCTCGGTCCCCACATCGGCCAATGCGTCGCCTCCCGAGGGGAGCACCTGCACGTGCTGCCATCCGGTCTTGACGATGACGTCGGACGGCGTGGCGTCACTGCGGGCGGAGAGCACGTCGGCGACGCTCTCCGCTGACGTGTCGAGGGCCTGGCCGAGCAGTGTGGATGTTGTGTTGGCTTGGGGGTCGAGATCCCCGATGAGGGTCGATATGCCGCGCAAGTGCGCGGCCCGGGCCAGGTTGACGGCGGTGGTCGTCTTCCCGACCCCGCCCTTCTGATTGCACAGGGCTACGACAAGCATCGGACGCACTCCTGGTGTTGGTGGGTACGCCGGATTCACCCACAACACCGGCCTTGATTGCAAACTCAGAAACGGTTCCATTTCTGGGAACCCCTGGTTCACCCGTGTTGATTCCGCTCACGGCTGCCTATTGGGCTAGCGAGGCGGGGTCGCGGGCTAGGGAGCGGCCCTCACCGCAGGGCGCAAGGTGGAGTGGCCGTTGGCGTTGACCTCGGCGTAGCCGCCGCGGATGGACTCGGCGTCAGCGCTGAGCTGGCGCCAGTCACGTCGTTTCGTCAGGTCGACGGTGCGGGCGCGGATGGCGCGCAGGTTGCCGTGCGCGACCAAGACCTGATCCTGCTCGAGGGTGCGGACGTCGCCTGGCCGCAGCGTCGGGACGGTTTCGGTACTACTGGTGTCTCGACCTCCGCTGAGGAAGCCGTCGGTCTGGGTCTGACGTCGCAGCTGCTCATGCTCGCCGAGCACTGTCGAGAGCCACCGCAGAGTCGTGCTGTCGGAGATCCCCCCGAACACGACCTTGGTGCTCGAGTTCTCCAGTAGCGCCGTGGCGGGGCCCTCACCGAAGGCACCTTGGAGCTGGGCGACGGACTGCACGGCCCAGTGAGTCAGGACGCCGCGCCCGGCGGCATCGGAGATCACGTCGGGCAGTCCGGGCATCGGCGTGGCGTTGGTGAGCTCGTCGAGGACCGCCACCGCCGGAGGATCGAGCCGTTCACCCGGGCCCACCAGGGCCATGTCCTGCGCGGTGTGCAGCCATTCCTCGGCCAGGGCAGTGAGGACCGGAACCCAGTCCGGGGCCTGACGGCGGCCAGCCACGATGTACACCGAGCCCCCGGAGCCGATGAGCGTGCGCAGGTCGACAGCCTCGTTCGGGGACGGTGAGCAGAAGGCTCGCACTCGTGGGCTGGCCAGTGGCTCGAGAACTCGGCGGACACTCATCCAGACCGCGTCCGCGGTTTTTGCCGTCATGTTCGCCTCGGCCTGCAGGTCTGCTGCGATCTTGGAGTGGCCCTGCTTGGCGAGGGTGTCCATCGGCGCTGTGCCCTGCCGGGCCGCCGCCCAGGTCAGCAGCTCATCCACCCCCGCACTGGTGTCCAGGGCTGCGGCCATCAAGTAGGCGCGTAGCACCATCACCGCGCGTTCCCGGAAGACCCGGTCGTTGCCCGCTCCGCGCCCGTCGCCGGCTTCCACCGTCACCGCGGCCGCCTCGACCAGAGTCATCGCCCTCCGCCGCGCGATCTCCGGGTCCTGGCAACCGATGATCGGTGACCACTTCAGGGTCGCCGGCCAGGACACGGTGTCGGTGGTGTCGAGAACCAGGACGGGGCCGGCGCCGGAGCGTCGGGTACGGGCCAGCGCGGTGTGCAACAGGATGTCGGGCTTGGTCGACTGGCACCACATCGCACCCGGCGCGGCGAGAGCGATCGGGGTGATCAGACGCCGGGTCTTGCCGGCCTGGGTCGGAGCGATGATCCCGACATGATGGCGGTGCGGGACCAGGACCAGGCCGCCCGGACCTTGACCGACCGGTGTGCCCAGCTCCTCGACGGCGGTGCGGGGCGCCAACGTCGGGCGGGTGTAGCGGGCCTGTCGGCGGCAGGCCGCCGGGGAGACCTGTCGGCGCATCTCTCGGCGAGTGGCGTGCCCGGGCGGCGTCGGCCCCCACCGCATCCAGGCGGGAACGACCAGCAGGACCACCGCCGCGGAGGCCACCGCGACGAGAATCGCAGCGGTCACCCAGAACAGCCCTCGATGATCCGCGAGCGCCGCGTGCGGCGCCGGTAACGGCGCGAGCTGAAACCCACTCAGCACACCCAGACTGGTCACCGTGTCGCCGAGGCTCGGCCACACCAGCGGGCCCCCAGCGAGGGCGCCGGCGAGCGCGAGCGCCGCCATGCCCAAGACCGCGATAGCCACCACTGGCGTGGCCACCGAGAGCACCATCGCTAGCAGCAGCCATTCCTGGCTGGCCTGACCTCGTGCAGTTGCGACCATCGCGTCCTCCTGGATCAGAGCCGGGCTCAGCCGCGGCCGAGGGTGTGGTGAACGGGTCCGCTGACCTGCGCCCGGTGGGTCGTGACGTGCCAGTCCGCGGCGTCGATCGCGGTGTCCGGGTCGGGGAAGGCGCCGGCCTGCCGGAACGCGGAGACGGCGATGAGCTGGCCGGCGTCGCGGCGGTGGGCGTAGACCTGGTCGCTGTAGCCGGTGGCCGGGTAGGTACGGATCGCGCCCTGCCCGGTGGGGCGGCCGACGGCG
>JAKDNL010000896.1 GCA_030451825.1 Pseudonocardia sp.
GGGCCCCCCGCCCCGCCCCCGCCCCCCCCCCCCCCCGTGGGGGGGGGTTTGGGGGGCGGGCGACCCTCCCCCCCCCCCACGGGGGGATAGCGTGGCCTCCGTGGCGGGGCGCGATCAGTCGGAGATGCCCGACCTGGTTCCACCGATGCTGCCCACCCCCGGTGAGCTGGCCGAGGCGACCGATCCGCAGCGCTGGGCCGCCGAGTTCGGCTGGGAGGGCCACCGCTGTGTGGCCTACGCCCGGCCCGGACGGGTCCGGCTGCTGTCCTCGACCGCGCGCAGCGTCACCGGCTCGTTCCCGGAGCTGGCCGCGCTCGGCGAGCAGGCCCCGGAAGCCGGCATGGTGCTCGACGGCACCGTCGTCGCCCTCGACGAGGCCGGACGCCCGTCGCGGCGGCCGCTGATGCGCCGCACCAACACGCTGCGCCCGGACGCGGCCCTGCAGTCCGAGGTCCCGGTCGGCTACGTGGTCACCGACCTGCTCTGGGCGGACGGCCGGCGGATCCTGGACCTGCCCTACCGGCAGCGTCGCCACGAGCTGGCCGAGCTGGGGCTGGGCGGGCCGACGATCCTGGTATCGCCCTCGTTCGGTCTGGACGAGGCCGACCTGGTGATGCGCACGGCCGAGCAGTACGGGCTGGACGGGCTGCACCTCAAGCGGCTCGATGTGCCGTACCAGCCCGGGCGGCGCACCCGGAACTGGCTGCGGGTCCCGTTGCGCCGCACCCGGCAGGTCGTCGTCGGCGGGTGGATCCCGGCGGGACGCCCGGACCGGATCGCCGCGGTGCTGCTCGGCCTGCCCGGCCCGGGCGGACTGGCCTACGTCGGACGGGTGGGGATCAGCACGACGCACGCCGGCGACGACGTCGCCGCCCTGCTGGACGTGCCCCTCGCCCGGGACTCGCCGTTCACCGGGCCGGTACCCGAGGACGTCACCGGATACGCGCGGTGGCTGGACCCGGATCTCGTCGCGCTGGTGGAGCACCGGGGCCGGACGAACGCGGGGCGGCTGGCGTTGCCGACCTGGCTCGGGCTCGTCGACCCGGCCGACGCGGACCCGGAGCTGTGGGAGCCGGGCCCGCCGGTCGGGTCCCGGCCGGCGGCCCCCGGCACACCGGCGGCCGGCACCGCGGCGACCGGCACCGCGAAGGAACCGGACGCCCCGGTCGGCGAGCCCGCGCCGGCGTCCGCGATGCCCGAAAGGACGGACGCGCGGGTACTGGTCACCGGAGACCGGGGCGCCGGAGACCGGGGCGCCGGAGACCGGGGCGCCGGAGAGCACGGTGAGGGGGAGCAGACCCCGTGGCACGGCTCGCTGAGCCGGCATCTGGAGCAGCACTTCGTCTACAACACGCTGAACACGATCGCCGCGCTGGTGCGCACGGATCCGCCGCGGGCCCGCGAGCTGCTGCTGGGCTTCGCCGATCTGAGCCGGGCCGCGGACCGGGCGGGGGAGCCGAGCACCACCCTGGCCGACGAGCTAGGCGCCGTCCGGGCCTACCTGCTGATCGAGCGGACCCGGTTCGGCATCCGGCTTGAGGCCACCGTGGACGCCGCGGACGACCTCGCCGAGGCGCCGGTGCCGCCACTGGCCGTGCTGGCCGCCGTCCGCCAGGCCGTGCAGCGGTGGGTGGAGACGGCGCCCGACGGCGGCACGGTACGTGTCACGGCCGGGCCAGGACGCGCGGGGAAGGCCCCGGAATGTCTGGTCACCGCGTGGGCGGCCGGTTCCGCGGAGCCGGTGACGGTGTTGGCGCTGGAGCTGCCCGACATGGGGGACTGAGCACGAAGCCTGCGGAGCTGCGCGTCGATACTGAGCACGAAGCCTGCGGAGCTGCGCGTCGATACTGAGCACGAAGCCTGCGGA
>JAKDNL010000299.1 GCA_030451825.1 Pseudonocardia sp.
AACGTCTCGGTGGTGCCGTAGCCGTTGAAGATGCGCGGGGTGAGCACCTCCTGGTAGCGCAGGCACGCCTCGCGCTCCAGCGGGGCACCCATGGTGACGATGCCGCGCAGGGTGGACAGGTCCCGCGGATTCTCGGTCTGGGCTTCCTCGGCCGAGAACATGCCGTCGAGGTCGAGGTAGTCGTGGGCCAGGTCGGTCATCGTGGGTTCCTCGTCAGCTGGTGGAGGGGTCAGCTCATCGACAGGCCGCCGCTGACGGACAGGGTCTGGCCGGTGATGTAGGCGGCCTCGTAGGAGGCGAGGAACGCGACGGCGTTGGCCAGGTCGGCCGGCTGCGCGAGCCGGCGCAGCGGGATCGCCTTGATCAGCGAGTCGCGCAGCTTGTCGTTGCCCTCGACGACCGAGGCGAACAGCGCGGTGTCGGTCGGGCCGGGGCACACGCAGTTCGCGTTGACCTGGTGCCGCGCCATCTCCCGGGCGGTGGTCTTGGTGAACGAGATGACCCCGCCCTTGGCCGCGGAGTAGACCGCCTCGCCGGAGGACCCGACGCGCCCGGCGTCGGAGGCGAGGTTGACCACCGAGCCGTGGCCCTGCTCGGCCATGATCGGCAGCACTGCCTTGGAGGCGTTCAGGACGCCGTAGAGGTTGATCTGGATTGCGCGGTCCCAGTCGGCGGGGTCGGAGTCGACGAACGGGCCGACCTTGTCCCAGCCGGCGTTGTTGATCAGCACGTCGATCCGGCCGAGCCTCTCTCGGACCTGGCCGACCATGGCGTCGATCGACTCGCGTGAGGTGACGTCGGCGGGGATGCCCACCGTGCCGGAGCCGATCGCCTCAGCGGTCCCCTTCGCCGTGGCCTCGTTGACGTCGGTGACCACCACGGTGGCGCCCTCGGCGGCCAGCTTCTCGGCGATACCCCGGCCGATGCCCCGGCCGGCACCGGTGACGATCGCGATCTTGTCGTCCATCTTTCCCATGCTTTGAGCTTCATGATCTGGGCGGTGCCGTCGCCGATCTGCAGGCCGAGCACGTCGCGCAGGCGCTGCTCGATCGGCAGCTCGGTGCGGTAGCCGTACTGGCCGTGCAGCAGCAGGTACTGGTTGATGACGTCGTAGGCGGTCTTCGGCGCCCACCACTTGCACATCGCGGCCTGCGCGGTGTGTGGCTGACCGGCGTCCTTGAGCCAGAGGGTCTGCTGGCACAGCAGCCGGGCGGCGCTCAGCAGCGTCTCCGCCTCGGCCAGCGGGAACGCGACGCCCTGGTTCTTGCTCAGCGGCCGGTCGAACGCCTCCCGGGTCCCGACGTAGCGCCAGGTTTCGTCGACGGTCTGCTGCGCCGCGCCGAGACATTGCAGGCCGATCAGCGCACGACTGAAGTCGAAGCCCTGCATGACCTGGGTGAAGCCGCGGCCCTGCGCGCCCAGCAGGTGGCTGTCGGGGACCCGGACCCCGTCGAGGTGCGCCGCGCCGCGGCCGACCGCGGTGGTGCCCATGTCGGAGTAGGGCTCCCGGGTCACCCCTGCCGCGTCGAGCGGGACCAGGAACGCGCTGATGTCCTTGCCCCGACCGGAGGACGGGCCGGTGCGGGCGAAGACCACCACCGCCGCGGCGTCCCCGGCGAACGAGAGTGACTTCACCCCGTCCAGTACCCAGTCACCCCCATCGCGCACGGCCGTGAGCGCGGGCATGCCCGCGTCCGACCCGGCCTGCGGCTCGGTCAACCCGATCCCCACGATCTCCTCGCCGCGGCAGATCTTGGGCACCCACTCGTGCGCGATCTCGGGTGCGGCGTTGCCGGCGAGGATCTGCCGGTCACCACCCCGGCGGTCAGCCGGTCCAGGTCGCGCCCGCCGAGCTCGGTCGGCAGCTCCGGGGCGATCAGCCCGAGCGCCCCGATCTCGCGCCGCAGCTCGGGCTCGATCCGCCCGCGCCGCTCGCGCTCCCGGTAGCCGGGCAGGAGCTGCTCCTGGGCGATGCCCCGGGCGAGGTCGCGGTACCCGCGTTGGGTCTCGGTCAGCTCGAAGTCCATGTCGCCACCTCTGCTCATTCGGTGATTGACCACGCTGACAAAGTTCGACCTAAGAGTCAATAGATACGGTCAAGCTTTGACTCACGAGTCAACACGAGAGAGACTTGGGCTAGGAGGTGACCGCCGATGAACAGCCAGGCCGGGGTGGACGGCGCTGCGTCGATCAGCCGTGTACAGCGCAAGCGGGGGCGGCGGATCCAGGAGATCCTCACGACCGCAGCCGAGCTGTTCGGCGAACGCGGCTACGACGCGGTCAGCCTCGACGACGTCGCCGAGCGGCTCGACGTCACCAAGGGCTCGCTCTACTACTACTTCGCCAGCAAGGACGAGCTGGCCGTGGCCGCGATCGAGACCCTCGGCGCCAACTGGACCGCGCGTCTCGAGCGGCTGGCGGACACGCAAGGCGGCTCGGCCTGCGACCGGTTGCGCGCACTTATACGCGAGCACATGGCCATCGCAGTCGGCGAGTACCCCGCCGCGCTACGTCTGTTCCTGGCGCCCAGCACCTGGCCGGACGACCCCCGCGCGCGGATCAAGGAGCTGAGGCGGCGCCACGACCGGGTCTTCCGCGGCATCGTGGAAGAGGGCGTCGCCGCCGGCGAGTTCACCGTCACCACCGTGGAGACCACGCTGCAATGCATGCACGCAGCCATGGCCCAAGCGCCACTATGGACTGCAGGTCTGGACGTGCCCGAGTGCGACGAGTGCCTCGACGAGCTCACCCACACCTTGATGAAACTCGTCGCTTCGCCGGCGGAGAATTGAGATCGCCTTCGCGGGCGCGAGCAATGCTCGAGCGCTTGCGGATCATCCGGGAGGGTGGACGTACTGCTGGCCGTGGCTCCGCGCGTCAGGTCCGCGGCGGATACGCCTCAGACCGGCGCCCTCCGGGACCGGTGACCTGCGGGTCGCTCAGGAGCTGGTCCAGGGCGACGTTCGGGTCGGCGAGCCTTGTGAAGTCGAGCTGGTCGCCGGAGCGGATGAGTTGCTGGATCGGCTCGGTGACGTCCCAGGTGTTGACGTTCATCGCGGCTGTGAGGCGCTGGTCGTGCAGCCAGAAGGCGATGAACTCCCGGGTCTTGAGGTCGCCACGGATCACGAGCTGGTCGTGGCCGTAGGGATCGGTGTAGCCGGTGTATTCCATGCCGAGGTCGTACTGGTCGGTGAAGAAGTAGGGCAGACGGTCGTAGGCAGCGGGTTTTCCGAGCATCGTCTTGGCCGCCACGACGGGCTGGTGGAGCGCGTTGGCCCAGTGTTCGACGCGGAGCTGGCGGTGCAGCAGGGGGTGGTAGGCGTTGGCGACGTCTCCGGCTGCGGTGATGTCGGGGTCTGAGGTGCCCAGGTCGGCGCCGACAAGGATCCCGTTGTCGACGTTGAGCCGGCTGGACCGGGCCAGATCGATGTTCGGGGTTGCGCCGACGCCGACGATGATCACGTCGGCGTCGACCTCGGCCCGGTCGGCGAGCACCACGGTGCCGGCGGTGCCCGGGTCGTCGGGGGACGGCTTGATCGCGTCGACGGTGACCCCACAGCGCAGGTCGACACCGTGGTCGGTGTGCAGGTCGGCGAACACCTTCGCCACCTGGGGCCCGAGCACGTGCAGCAGCGGCAGCTCGGCGTGTTCGAGCACGGTCACGTGGGCTCCGGCGGTCCGAGCGGCCGCGGCGGTCTCCAGGCCGATCCAGCCCGCACCGATGATCACGACCCGGATGTCGGGGCGGAGTGCGGCTTGGAGGTGGTCGCTGTCGTCGAGGCTGCGCAGGTAGCGCACTCCGGCGAGGTCCGCCCCGGGCACCGGCAGTCGGCGCGGACCGGCACCAGTGGCCAGCAGCAACTTGTCGTAACGAAGCCGGCTGCCTGCGCTGGTCACGATCTCGTGGGCGCGGCGCTCGATCCCGGTGACCGGGTCGTCGAGGCGGAGCTCGACCTGATTGTCGGCATACCAGTCGGGTGGGTGTACGAAGACGGTGTCGCGGGTGGCGCTGCCCTGCAGGTACTCCTTGGACAGTGGTGGCCGTTCGTAGGGTTGGTGCGGTTCGGCACCGAGCAGGACGATGCGTCCGTCGAAGCCGTCGGCGCGCAGCGCTCCGGCGGCCGTGGCGCCCGCCAGGCCTGCCCCGACGATGACGAAGGTGGGGGAGTCGCTCATGGGGTCGGTCCTCTCCGCCGCCGCGCGCCGCGGCGGGCCTGTCCTCGGGTGTCGCCGTCCGGACGGTGAGCCGGCAGTCGGCGACATGGATGGTCAGCCGTTCCGATAGGCCGCGCGGGCGCGGCGCAGCACTGAACGGTCCCGCTCGCCCTGCGCGACGAGCTGCTCGAGTGCCGTGAGCGCGATCGAGGGCGCGTCGACGCGGCGGTGGCGCCGTAGGGCGTCGCGGGTGTCGGAGCGGCCGAACCCGTCGGTGCCCAGTGAGGTCCAGGGCCCGGGCACGAATGGCGCGATCTGGTCGGGGACGGCCCGCATCCAGTCCGACACGGCGATGACCGGCCCGGGCCGTTCCCGCAGCCGACGGGTGACGTACGGGATCTGGCGGGGCCCGTCGGGGTGGAGGTGGTTCCAGTCGTCGGCGGCGAGGGCGTCGCGGCGAAGCTGGTTCCAGGAGGTGACCGACCACACGTCGGCGCGCACCCGCCAGTCCCGGTAGAGCAGCCGCTGGGCCTGTAGCGCCCAGGGCACGGCGATGCCGGAGGCGAGGATCTGCACGCACGGCCCGTCCCCGTCGGGCGCGGGGGAGTAGCGGTGCATCCCGGCGAGGATGCCGTCGACGTCGACATCGTCGGGCTCGGGTGGCTGGGCGATCGGCTCGTTGTAGAGGGTGAGGTAGTAGAAGACGTTCGGGTCCTCCCCGTCCCGCGGCGCGCCGTACATTCGCCGCAGCCCGTCGCGCACGATGTGACCCAGCTCGAACCCGTAGGCCGGGTCGTAGGCCACGCAGGCCGGGTTGGTCGAGGCCAGCAGCATCGAGTGCCCGTCCTGGTGCTGCAGGCCTTCGCCGTTGAGTGTGGTGCGCCCGGCGGTGGCGCCGAGCAGGAACCCGCGGGTCATCTGGTCCGCGGCCGCCCACAGGCCGTCGCCGGTGCGTTGGAAGCCGAACATCGAGTAGAAGACATAGACCGGGATCATCGGCTCGCCGTGGGTGGCATACGAGGTGCCGGCGGCGGTCCAGGACGCCACCGAGCCGGCCTCGGTGATGCCCTCGTGCAGCAACACCCCGGCGGTGTCCTCCTGGTAGGACAGCAGCTGGTCGCGGTCCACCGACAGGTAGTGCTGCCCGTGCGGGGAGTAGATCTTCTTCGACGGGAACAGCGCGTCCAGCCCGAACGTGCGGGCCTCGTCCGGGATGATCGGCACGAACCGGTGCCCGATCTCGGGGTCTTTCATCAGGTCCTTGAGCAGCCGGACGAACGCCATCGTGGTGGCCACCTCCTGGCGGCCCGACCCACGGCGCGCCACCGCGTAGGCCGGGTCGCCGGGCAGTACCAGCGGAGCGCTGGTCACCCTGCGCTGCGGTAGGTACCCGCCGAGTGCCTGTCGGCGTTCGTGCAGGTAGGCCAGCTCGTCGGAGCCCTCGCTCGGGCGGTAGTACGGGGGCAGCGTCTCGTCCAGGGCCGAGTCGGGGATGTCGAGGTAGAGCCGGTCCCGGAAGCCCCGTAGGTCCTCGCGGGTCAGCTTCTTCATCTGGTGGGTGGAGTTGCGGGCCTCGAAATGCGAGCCCAGCGTCCAGCCCTTGATCGTCTTGGCCAGGATCACGGTGGGCCGGCCGCGGTGCTCGGTGGCCGCGGCGTAGGCGGCGTAGAGCTTGCGGTAGTCGTGCCCGCCGCGCGTGAGCCCCCAGACCTGGTCATCGGACAGTCCGGCGACCATCGCGGCGGTGCGGGGATCGCGGCCGAAGAAGTGCTCCCGGACGAACGCCCCGGACTCCGCCTTGAAGCTCTGATAGTCCCCGTCGGGGGTGGTGTTCATCAGATCGACGAGGGCGCCGTCGTCATCGGCGGCCAGCAGCGGGTCCCACTCACGCCCCCAGACCACCTTGATCACGTTCCAGCCGGCGCCACGGAAGAACGCCTCCAACTCCTGGATGATCTTGCCGTTGCCACGGACCGGGCCGTCGAGGCGCTGCAGGTTGCAGTTCACGACGAAGGTCAGGTTGTCGAGTTCCTCGCGGGCGGCTACGCCGAGGGCGCCGAGAGCCTCCGGCTCGTCCATCTCGCCGTCGCCGAGGAAGGCCCACACCCGTTGCCTGCTGGTGTCGGCGATGCCGCGGGCGTGCAGGTAGCGGTTGAACCGGGCCTGGTAGATCGCATTGAGCCCGCCCAGTCCCATCGACACGGTCGGGAACTGCCAGAACTCGGGCATCAGCCGCGGGTGCGGGTAGGAGGGCAGGCCGCCCCCGGGGTGGGAGAGCTCCTGCCGGAACCCGTCGAGGAGGTTCTCGGGCAGCCGTCCCTCCAGGAACGCGCGGGCGTAGATGCCCGGGCAGGCGTGCCCCTGGACATAGATCTGGTCGCCGCCACCGATGGCGTCGGGGCCGCGGAAGAAGTGGTTGAACCCGACCTCGTAGAGCGAGGCGGCCGAGGCGTAGGTGGAGATGTGCCCGCCGACCTCGATCCCGGGCCGTTGCGCGCGGTGCACCATGATCGCGGCGTTCCACCGGATGTAGGCCCGGATCCGGCGCTCGAGGTGCTCGTCCCCGGGGAACGCCGGCTCGGCGTCGGCGGGGATCGTGTTGATGTAGTCGGTGCCGCGCAGGCCCGGCACGCCGACGTGGCGCTCGCGGGCTCGTTGCCAGGTGCTGAGCATCAGCTGCCGGGCCCGGTACCGGCCGGCGTGGTCGACCACACCGTCCACCGACTCCCGCCATTCCCGGGTCTCCTCGGGGTCGACGTCGCGACGTTGACGTGGCACCACGTCGTTGGTCGCCGTGGGGTGGTCGGGTGCCTCCGCCATGGCTGCCTCCTTCTGTGCGTGTGCGAACGGCATCAGGGGTGAGCGCTGCCGTCGGTGCTCGTCTCACCCAGGGCGTGCAGGGCCAGGGTCGAGTGGGCGTAGGCCCCGCCGGCTCGCATCTCGGCGGCGACCCAGATCGCCTCCATGACCTCGTCGGGTTCGGCGCCCTTGCGCCGGGCGAGCTTGGTGTGCCCGGTTATGCAGTAGGGGCACTGCGTGACGTGCGCGACGGCCACGGCGATGAGCTGTTTCGTCTTCTCCGGCAAGGCGCCGTCGGCGAACACGGCGCGGCTGAAGTGCTCGAAGGCGTCGTTGATCTCTGGTGCCAGCTCCTTGCGGCGAGCGGCGAGCTCGCGTGTCGCCGCCGGATACATGCCGTCGTCCTGCATCAGTGTTCCCATCTGTCGACGTGCGTGCGATGTCGGTGTTCGAGCCGGACGGACCAGGGCGGCGCCGTCACGAGCACCGCGATGACCGGGTCATCGCTGCTCGGACCGGGCCCTGCGGTCGGCCATATGGGCGACGGGGGTGATGACGACGACCGGGCACGTTGCCGACGGGCGAGGGCATCGGGAAGTGCCACGCGGTCACCGCCTGCACCGTCTGGCCGCGCTCGGACGCCTCCGCTACCGCCCAGCGCAGCGCAGCCAGCGAGCCGGGGGAGCCATCGACGCCGACGACGACCCCGCCCGCCTGTGGCTGCGGATCCGCGCCGTCCGGGGTGGCCATCAGCCGTTCCTCTCGGGGTCGAGCAGGTCAGCGAGCACGACAGCCTCGCTGAGCTCGGCCTGCCGGGTGGCGGTGAGCAGGGTCAACGGCTGCCGCAGCGCCAACTCGCGCAGGTACCCGAGCGTGTCAGCTCGTCCGGGATCGCCGAGTTCGCTCCGGTAACGGCGTCCGAACTCGGCGAACCGGTCCAGGTCGTGGCCATACCAGATGCGCAGCTCCCGGGACGGCGCGATCTGCTTGCACCACTCGTCGAGGTCGGCCTGCTGCTTGGTCAGCCCACGCGGCCAGAGGCGGTCGACCAGCACGCGGCTGCCGTCCTCGGGGGTGCGCGCGTCGTAGACGCGGCCCACCGGTACGCGGGACCGTCGTGGCATCCTCGGCTCCGGTCGCGTTGTCATTCCTCCAGCGCCCCGTCCGACAACGCCGCGCACCCGACCTCGGAGCGGCGTACATGACAGATCATCAGGACCTACCTCCTCGTGCCGGTGTGCCCCGCTACCTGGTCAGGCGCTGTTTGAGGGCTTCGAACTCGTCGCGGATCGAGGTCGGGAGGTTGTCG
>JAKDNL010000300.1 GCA_030451825.1 Pseudonocardia sp.
GGGATGATCTGGTACTCGTTGTCGAGGATGAACGACGACCAGGACAGCGCCAGCGAGGTCACCTGGTCCTGGACGAGGCTGCCCTCCAGCGCCGAGTTGATCGGCGAGCCGAGCAGCTGCAGGTAGCCGAGGATGTTCGGCTGCTGCTGGCGGTACTGGGTGGTCGCGATGTCGGCCTTGTAGCCGCTGTCGGCGACCTGCAGCTCGATCTGCCGGCCGCAGATGCCGCCCCCGGCGTTGATGTCGTCGGCCCACAGCTGGTTGCCCTGGGTGATGCCGGTGCCGAGGTTGCGGAACACCCCGGACGTGTCGGTCAGCACCCCGAGGGTGATCGTGTCGGCGGTGACGCCGAAGTCGGTGGCGACCTCGCCACCGCCTCCGCCACCGCCGCCGGCGGCGGAGGGGTCCGTGCTGCACCCGGCCAGGGTCAGAGCCGCGACCAGGGCGGCCATCGCGGCGACCCGGCGGCGCGATGCTCGCCTAGTGATCATGTGTTCCATCCTCTCGGGGGGGTGCGGACCGGTGCTCCGTTGCACCGGTCCCGTTCTCGTCGGGGCGAGCGGTTCGCCGGGACAGTCGGGCGGTGAGGCGCCGGCCGATCGCGGCCAGCCCTCCGGGTTCGAACAGCACGACGAGGATCACGGCGATGCCGTAGACGTACAGGCTGATGACCACCGGGCTGAACGCGCCCAGCGCGCTGCCCAGCCCGAGCTGGCTCGCGAAGACGGTGAGGATCTGCGGCGTGCCGAACACGACGAGGGCGCCGACCACCGCTCCGGGGATCGAGCCCATGCCGCCGATGATGACCATCGCGAGGAACGCGATGGAGACGTTCAGGCCGAACGAGCCGAACTCGCTCTCGTCGGGCTTGAGCAACCCGAGCCACAGCACGAACATCACGCCGGCGACGCCCCCGTAGGCGCCGCTCACCGCGAACGCGCCGGCCTTGGCCCGCAGCACGTCGACGCCCATGACCGCCGCTGCGGTCTCGTTGTCGCGCACCGCGCGCCACGCGCGGCCGATGCGGCTGTTGACGGCGCCGCGGGCGAGCAGGAACGCGATGACGGCCAGCGCCAGGAACAGGTACCAGAGTCGGTCGGCGCGCCGCATCGGGTGGCCCAGCACCGAGAGGAAGCCCTCGTTGCTGAACTCGAAACCGAACAGCGCGAACGGCGCCGGGACTCGACCGCTCGACGCGCCGCCGGTCAGCGACGGCAGCGTCTGGCCGAGGTAGAAACCCAGGAACACCAGCGCCAGCGACGCCAGACCGAGGTAGATGCCCGACAACCGGCCCGCGACGGGGGCGAAGGCCAGCCCGAACAACGCCGTGACCACGACTGCCCCGATCAGGGCGACCGGCGGCGGCAGGCCGAGGCCGTAGATGAGCTCGGCGCCCGCCTGCTCGGTCTCCCCGGCCAGCACCGCGTAGGTCGTCGCGCCGACCAGCAGGAAGAAGGCGTGCGCAAGGGAGAGCTGTCCGGCCTGACCGGTCACCAGGGTGAGCCCGACCGCGCCCACGGCACCGACCATGACGTACTGCCCGGCAGAGAGCAGGCCCGGTCCCAGGACGTACGGCGCCGCCAGAAGCAGTAGCAGCAACGCCGCCCAGCCGAGCGCACGCCGGGTCCGGCCGCGGCGCTCGACGTCCCCGGCGGCGGTGGACCGGGCCGGCTCCTCGGCGGGCCGCGCCGCGGTGGTCGCCTCAGACACGTCTGAACTCCCTCGTCCCGAACAACCCGGCCGGTCGGATCACGAGCACCAGCAGCATCACCAGGAAGACCGCGACCTTCGCGAACGGGATGGACACGTAGACCTCGGTGAGCGCCTGGGTGAGGCCGACGATGATCCCGCCGACCACGGCGCCCGCCGTCGAGTCCAAGCCGCCGATGACCGCTGCCGGGAACGCGGCGAACGCGATGGCATGGGTGCTGCGGGAGAGCCCGATGCCGGAGAAGTCCTGGGTCACGATGAACAGGACCGCCACGCCGGCCAGCGCGCCGGCGACCAGCCAGGCGGTGGCCGTGACCCGCGAGCTGCGGATCCCCATCAGCGCGGCGGCCTCCCGGTTCTCCGCCTGGGCACGCATCGCGATACCCCAGGTCGTGTACTTGAACGCCAGGAAGAAGGCGGTGATCAGCACCAGGCCGACCCCGAGGGCCACGAGCTGGGTGCTGAACAGCGTGACGCCGCCGACCGTGAGCGCCCACGCGTCCCACGGCGCGCCGAGGTACGGCACCTGCGTGCCCAGCCTCCGGAAGACGTCTTCGACGATCACGACGTCGACACCGATCGTCAGCAGCGCGAGCGCGAAGTCGTCGGCGTTGCGGCTGCGGGATATCAGCAGCCGCTCGATCAGCAGCGCCGCGACCCCCGCCCCGGCGATCCCGACCATGGCGGCGAGCACGAACCCGAGGTCGTCGACGGTGACCGCGATGAGATAGCCGCCGACGAGCACCAGCGACCCGTGCGCGAAGTTGACCACCTCGGTGGCCTTGAAGATGACCACGAAGCCGAGCGCGAGCAGGGCGTAGACCGCGCCCTTCCCGAGGCCGTTGACCACCAGCTGGACGAACGTTCCCACGGCTCAGCTCTCCTCGTCGTCGCCGGTGCCGAGATACGCCTTGATCACCTCGGGGTCGTTCTGCACGTCCTCGGGCGGGCCGTCGGCGATGAGCCGGCCGAAGTCCAGGACGCTGACCCGGTCCGCGATGCCCATCACCAGGCCCATGTCGTGCTCGACGAGCAGCACCGAGATCCCCAGCTCGTCGCGCAGGTCGCGGATCGTGCTCGCCATCTGCGCCGTCTCGGCCGCGTTCAGCCCGGCGGCGGGCTCGTCGAGCAGCAGCACGCGGGGCTCGACGGCCAGCGCCCGCGCCATGTCGACCAGCTTCGCGACGCCGTACGGGAGCGCGTCGACCCGGCTGTGCAGCCGGTCGGCGATGCCGAGGAACTCGCAGATCGCCGCGGCCCGCCGGGCGTGCACGCGCTGCTCGCGCACCACCCACGGCACCCGCAGGCCGCCGGCGAGGAAGCCGCCGCGAGTGAGCACGTGCCTGCCCAGCATGACGTTGTCGAGCACCGTGGAGTGCTGGGACAGCGCGATGTTCTGGAACGACCGGCCGATACCGAGCCCGGCCAGCCGGTGCGGCGGCAGCCCGGTGAGCGCGGTGTCGCCCAGCTGCACCCCGCCGGAGGTCGGCTTGTAGACCCCGCAGATCACGTTGAAGCAGCTCGACTTGCCCGCACCGTTCGGTCCGATCAGCGCGTGTACCGAACCCGGCTGCACGGCGAAGGACACGTCGTCGAGCGCCCGGATCCCGCCGAAGCGCACGGAGACCGACTCGACCCGCAGCTCCGGAACCTCCGGACCGACCTGTGGTCGCGCCTCGTCGACGCCGGTGTCGGCACTCACCCGGTCCACCTCGCCAGCCTGCGACCGGCCCGCCGCCGGTCCGCCTCGACCCGCTCCAACTCCGCCTGCTCGTCGGACTCCGCGTGCCCGCCCAGATAGAGGTGCTGAATCTCGTCGCTGCCCGACAGCTCGTCCGCGGTCCCGGACAGGGCGACGCGACCCACCTCGAGCGCGACGGCGTGGTCGGCGACCTTCAGGGCCATCGTCGCGTTCTGCTCGACCAGCACCACGCCGGTGCCCTGGTCGTGGATCTCGCGGATGATCTCACCGATCCGGCCGACCAGCTGCGGGGCCAACCCGAGCGACGGCTCGTCGAGCAGCAGCAGCGTCGGACCCGACATCAGCGCGCGACCGATCGCGAGCATCTGCTGCTCGCCGCCGGAGAGCAGCCCGGCCGGCTGGCCGGCGCGCTCGGAGAGCACCGGGAACAGCTCGTGCACGCGCTCGCGGGCCTCGTCCCTCGTCCGCGTCGAGCGCGCACCGAGCCCACCGGCACGCAAGTTCTCCTCGACGCTCATCCGCCCGAAGATCTGCCGTCCCTCGGGGACCGCCACCACGCCGCGGCGCACCACCAGTGCCGGGTCCATCCGGTCGATCCGCTCGTCCGCGAGACGGATCTCGCCGGCGGTGATCGCGCCACGGTGCAGGGACAGGGTTCCGGACACCGCGCGCAGCAGCGTGGACTTGCCGGCCCCGTTGCCACCGAGGATGGCCAGCACGTCGTCTCCCTCGACGTCGATGTCGACGTCGGTCAGCGCGCCCACCGAGCGGCCGTAGCGCACCGACAGACCCCGCACGCTCAGCACGGATCCCACCACCCGTCTCCCGAACGCCGCCGAACCGCATCACTGGTTCCGGTTCCGGCACCGACGCCGGCCGCGCCCGATCTCCTCGTCTCGTGCCGATCGCCAAGTCGACCGACGGCGCACATTGTGATCCACGACATACCGTTCCGATACCTCCATGTGGAGAGTCGGACCTGGAATGTCGACGTTCCGTGACCTCGTAACCGGGTCGATGCCGGCATCCGGGGGCGGGATGGACCGTTCGACGCCACCGGACGCGCGTTCAGAGCAGTCCGATCTCGCTCGCCCTGCTGATCGCCTCGACCCGGTTGCGGGCACCCAGCTTGTGCAGCGCGCTCTGCAGGTAGGTCTTGACCGTGTTGCGGGCCAACCCCATCGCCTCGGCGATCTCGGGGTTCGTCCGGCCCTGTGCCGCGTGCCGCAGCACCTCGTACTCCCGCCGGGTCAGGCCGCTGCGAGCCAGCGTCGCCGGGCTGCCCGGCTCGCCCGGCACGACCCGGCGGTCGACCACCCGCTCACCACGCAGTACCCGGCGCAGGGCATCCGCGAGGTCGGTGGCCGCCGCGTCCTTGACCAGGCAGCCGTGCGCACCCGCTGCGAGCGCGGCTCGGATGTCGCGGTCGTCGCCGTGCGCGGTGAACACGACGATCCGGGCCGCGGGGCAACGCGTGCGCAGGCCGGCCGCGACCTCGGCTGCGGGCATGTCCGGCAGCCGCAGGTCGAGTAGCACCACGTCCGGGCGCAGCAGGGGTGCCCGCTCCAGCCCGGCCCGGCCCGACTCCGCCGAGCCGACGACCGTCAGCGCGGGCTCGGCGCCCAGCAGCAGCGCCACCCCGTCCCGGACGACCGGGTGGTCATCGACCACCATCACCCGCGCCGCGCTCCCCGCACGCCGCCCGCCGCGCGTGTCCGGGACCGCCACCCCCGGTGTCGACGGCGTGCTCACCACCTCGGTCACGGTGGCGCCGGGAGCATGGCCCGCAGGGTCGTGCCGCCGTCCTCGTCGTGCACCAGGCTGACCCGTCCACCGAGCCGCGCCGCACGGTCGACCAGCATCCTCAGGCCGAGCCCGGAGCCGGACGATCCGTCGGGGACCGGTTCGGTGTCCTCGACCGGCGCCCCGTCGGACGCCACCGCGACCTGGATCCCGCCGCGCTCGACCGGCCCGAGGCTCACGACCACCGCGTCCGGGTCGGCGTGCTTCTCGGCGTTGAGCAGACCCTCCCGGACGGCGCCGACCAGCAGGTCCGTGCGCTCGCGGTCGAGCGGGTCGACGGCGCCGAGCTGTACGAACCGGGCCGGCACCCCGGTGCGCGCCTCGAAGCTGCGGCAGTGCTCGGCGAGCTCCACCGGCAGCGCGCGTTCCGGGCCGGACTCCGACAGCGCGAGCAGCGACTCGCGCAGTGCCCGCGACGCCGCGGTGACGTCCGCCTCGAGTCGACCGAGCCTGGTCACGAGCAGCGGGTTGTCCGGAACCGTGGTGCGCAGGTCCCGGACCTGTGCACCGATGGAGAACAGCATCGCGCCGACCGAGTCGTGCAGCGAGGCCTGCATCCGGCGGCGCTCGGCGCCGACGGCCCCGGCGCGGCCCGCCTCCGCGGTCTCGGCCAGCCGTAACGCCCGGCCCGCCTCGGCCGCGATCCGCTCGACCTCGGTCACCGCCGTGTCGCCGAACGTGCCCGGGCCGCGCAGGGCCGCGTACGCCACGGCCAGGGTGGAGCCGGGCGAGCGATCGTCGATGATCGGGACGGCGACCATCGCGCCGAGCGACTCCCGCTGCACGTTCTCGTCGAACTGGTGGGTGATGCCCGGTGCGCTCACGTAGTCCCGCACCCGGACCGGCGCACCCAGCTGCAGCACGCGCCCGCCGACCCCCTGCCCGACCGGCACGGTCAGCTCGCGCAGGGCGTCGGTGCGGTTGCCCGCCAGCCACCGGATGACCCCGTGCGACCCGTCGATCTCGCTGACGAAGGCGGCATCCGCGCCGGCGACGTCCCGGATCACCCGGGCGGTGCCCCTCATCGCCAGGACTCGGTCCAGGACCGACAACAGATCGTCGCGCTCGCAGAGCAGCGCGTCGAGCAGGTGCTGCTGCTCGTTGGCACGCCGCACCGCGGCTCGGTCGATCCGGGACATTCGCGGACAATGGCACACATCACCCGTCCGGGCGACCGGCTCGGTGGCCCGACCCCCTGACGGGCCACCGGGACGTGCGTCAGGCCGCGGGGATGGCGGGATCCGCACGCGGCGCCAGGACCCAGGCCGCGAGGTAGACCAGGGCGAGGCCGCCACCGGTGAACAGGGTGAGCGCGATCGTCGCGATCCGGATCAGGGCCGGGTCGACGTCGAGCTCCTCGGCCAGCCCGCCGCAGACGCCGCCCAGCATGACGTCGGTGCGGCTGCGCCGGAGGGTGAACCGGCGGCGTTCACGGGCCTGCGGATCCGCGGTCAGGACCGCGGAGGTCCGGGCGTCGGCGTACGGCGCGGCCGTCCCGCCGGGCTCCGGAGCGGTCGGGTCGGTCGGGTCGATTCCGGTGCGGTGCTCTGTGGTGTCCATGGAACCGAGCTTGCCGACCGCGACGGCCGCAGACCTCCGGCGAAGCCCGGATCCCGACCCGGACACCGCCCCTGGAATCCCGGGGGGCAGGACCTCAGGTACACCCGTCCGGCGGGGAGCCCTGCCGGGGGACCCCACGACCGGACCGTGACGTCTGCTCCACCGGTCCGGGGTCCGTGGCGCCGGGCTCGTCGTCGGGGATCTGGCGGTCGCGCTGCCGCACGATCCGCCCGACCAGCAGTGCCACGCCCAGCCCCACCAGCACCCAGACCCCGATACCGAGGCCGATCCACACGCCGAGCGACACGCGGACCCCCTCTCCACCGGCGGCGAGCCACGACCCGGTCCGTCCGCGGGCAGGACTCGTCGTCCAGTGTGCCCAACGAACGGGGAGGGCTGCCGGGGCGCCCACCGGATCGGATGACCGATCCGGTAGGGATGGCCGTGCTCCGGCACCCGTGTGCACGCAGAGCGACTGCGCCGGGCGACTGCGCCGGGCGACGGCGCCGGGCGCCGGCGCCGGGCGCCGGCGCCGCCCCCGGGGCCGGGGTCCGCCCCCGTCCGGCCGGGCCGGGGCCGCCCGGGGGGGGGCGTCGACGATCCGGTACGCGTAGCCCTGCTCGGCCAGGAAGCGCTGGCGGTGCGCCGCGTAGTCGGTGTCGACCGTGTCCCGCGAGACCACCGAGTAGAAGTGCGCCTGCCGGCCGTCACCCTTGGGCCGCAACAGCCGGCCGAGACGCTGCGCCTCCTCCTGCCGGGAGCCGAACGTGCCGGAGACCTGCACCGCGACCGTCGCCTCCGGCAGGTCGATCGAGAAGTTCGCGACCTTGCTGACCACCAGCCGGCTGATCTCGCCGCGGCGGAACGACTCGAACAGGGCCTCGCGCTCCTTGTTCCGCGTCGATCCCTGGATGATCGGTGAGTCCAACACCTCGCCCAGTTCGTCGAGCTGGTCCAGGTAGGCACCGATGACCAGCGTGGGCTCGTCGGGATGCCGGTCCAGGATCGCCCGGACCACGGCCAGCTTCGTGTGCGCGGTCGAGGCCATCCGGTAGCGCTCCTCGGCCTCGGCCGTGGCGTAGGCCATCCGCTCGGCGTCGGTCAGCGTCACCCGGACCTCGATGCACTCGGCCGGGGCGATCCAGCCCTGCGCCTCGATGTCGCGCCACGGCGCGTCGTAGCGCTTCGGGCCGATCAGCGAGAACACGTCGCCCTCCCGGCCGTCCTCGCGGACCAGGGTGGCGGTGAGCCCGAGCCGTCGCCGCGACTGCAGGTCCGCGGTCATCCGGAAGACCGGGGCCGGCAGCAGGTGTACCTCGTCGTAGATGACCAGGCCCCAGTCCCGGGAGTCGAACAGCTCCAGGTGCCGGTACTCGCCCCGGGTCTTGCGCGTGACGACCTGGTAGGTCGCGATCGTGACCGGCCGGATCTCCTTGCGCTCGCCGGAGTACTCGCCGATCTCCTCCTCGGTCAGGCTGG
>JAKDNL010000301.1 GCA_030451825.1 Pseudonocardia sp.
CCCCCCACCCCCCCCCCCCGCCGCCGCCCCCCCCCCCCCGGGGGGCGGCCCCGCGTCCGGGGCCTCGTGGGAAGGCCGGCACGCTCACGGGTGGGCCCACGTCGGGCCGCCGGGGTGGGTCGTCCTCGCGGTGCCCCGACGCGACCGTCGCGCCCGCGAGGAGAGAGCCCGTGACCACCTCGTCCATACTGCGTCCACCCGCACACGGCTCCCCACACCATGGGGACGCATCGTCCGGCGTCCGGGTCGTCCGCCGGGACGGCACCGTCTCCGACTTCGACCCCAGCAAGATCTCGGTCGCGATGACCAAGGCGTTCCTGGCCGTCGAGGGCAGCGGAGCCGGGACGTCCTCGCGCATCCACCACCTGGTGACCGAGCTGACCGGGCAGGTGCGGGCAGCGCTGCTGCGCCAGAGCGGCCCGGACACTCCGGTCCACATCGAACACATCCAGGACCAGGTCGAGCTGGCCCTGATGCGCGGCGAGCACCACAAGGTCGCCCGCGCCTACGTGCTCTACCGCGAGGAGCACACCCGCGCCCGGGACGCGGCCCGTCCGGCCGGGGACCCCGACGCCGACGGGGCCGCGCTGCACGTCGTCGACCCGGACGGGACGTCGCGCCCGCTGGATCGCGCGCGGGTCGCGGCGCTGGTCGCCGACGCGGTGGACGGCATCGACGACGTCTCCGCGGAACCGGTCCTCGCCGAGATCAGCCGCACCGTCTACGACGGCATGAGCGCCGACGAGCTGGCTCAGGCCCAGGTGATGGCCGCCCGCGCGCTCGTCGAGCAGGAGCCGAACTACTCCTTCGTCGCGTCCCGGCTGCTCCTGGACCGGCTGCGCGGGGAGGCCACGACGTTCCTGGCCGGCGCGCCGCGACGGCCCGACCGGACCGAGATGGCCGGCGACTACCCGTCCTACGTGGGCGAGTACCTGCGCCGCGCGATCGACCTCGAGCTCGTCGACCCGGAGCTGGCCCTGTTCGACCTGGACCGGGTCACCGCCGCGGTGCACCCGGAGCGCGACCTCGACTTCGGGTTCCTCGGCCTGCAGACGCTCTACGACCGCTACCTGCTCCAGCACGACGGCGTGCGGTTCGAGCTGCCGCAGGCGTTCTTCCTGCGGGTGGCGATGGGGCTGGCCGTGCGCGAGGTGGACCGCGAGGCCCGCGCGATCGAGTTCTACGAGCTGCTGTCCTCGTTCGACTTCATGGCCTCGACGCCGACGCTGTTCAACTCCGGCACCACCCGGCCGCAGCTGTCCTCGTGCTTCCTGACCACCGTCGACGACGACCTGGACTCGATCTTCCGCGGCTACCGCAACAACGCGCTGCTGGCCAAGTACTCCGGCGGCCTGGGCAACGACTGGACGCCGGTGCGCGGCCTCGGCGCGCACATCAAGGGCACGAACGGCTCGTCGCAGGGGGTCGTGCCGTTCCTCAAGATCGCCGGCGACACGGCGGTCGCGGTGAACCAGGGCGGCAAGCGCAAGGGCGCGGCGTGCGCGTACCTCGAGACCTGGCACATCGACATCGAGGAGTTCCTCGACCTGCGCAAGAACACCGGCGACGACCGGCGCCGCACGCACGACATGAACACCGCGAACTGGGTGCCCGACGAGTTCCTGCGCCGGGTGGAGGCGGACGGACAGTGGACGCTGTTCTCCCCGGACGAGACCCCGGACCTGCACGATCTGTACGGGCTCGAGTTCGCCACCCGGTACCGGGAGTACGAGGCCGCCGCCGGGCGGGGTGAGATGCGGGTCGCCCGCACGGTCCGCGCGGTCGAGCTGTGGCGCCGGATGCTGACCATGCTGTTCGAGACCGGGCACCCGTGGATCACGTTCAAGGACCCGTGCAACCTGCGCTCCCCGCAGCAGCACTCCGGCGTCGTGCACTCGTCGAACCTGTGCACCGAGATCACGCTGAACACCTCGGCCGGCGCGGACGGTGTCGACGGCGGGGGCGAGGTCGCCGTCTGCAACCTGGGTTCGGTGAACCTGCTCGCCCACGTCGGGCGCGACGGGCTGGACGGCGCGAAGCTGCAGCGCACGGTGACCACGGCGGTGCGGATGCTGGACAACGTCGTGGACATCAACTTCTACACGATCCCGGAGGCGCGCCGGTCCAACCTGCGCCACCGCCCGGTCGGGCTGGGGCTGATGGGGTTCCAGGACGCGCTGTTCGCGCAGGGCATCCCGATGGCGAGCGAGGCCGCCGTCACCTTCGCCGACACCAGCATGGAGCAGCTGAGCTACCACGCGATCGCGGCGTCGTCGGCCTTGGCCGCCGAGCGTGGCCGCTACGCCAGCTTCGACGGGTCGCTCTGGAGCCGGGGGGTGCTCCCGATCGACTCGCTGGAGCTGCTCGCCGCCGCCCGCGCCGGTGACGACCTGGACGTCGACCGCTCGTCCACTCTTGCCTGGGATGTGCTGCGCGAGCGGGTGCGCACGGTCGGCATGCGCAACTCCAACGTGCTGGCGATCGCCCCGACCGCGACCATCTCGAACATCTGCGGGGTCGGCCAGTCGATCGAGCCGCAGTTCCGCAACCTGTTCGTCAAGTCGAACATGTCCGGCGACTTCACCGCCATCAACCCGCACCTGGTGGCCTCGCTCAAGGAACGCGGCCTCTGGGACGAGGTGATGGTCGCGGACCTGAAGTACTTCGACGGCAGCCTCGGCGAGATCGACCGCGTGCCCGCCGACCTCAAGGCGTTGTATGCGACCGCGTTCGAGATCGAGCCGCGCTGGTTCGTCGAGGCCGCGTCGCGCCGGCAGAAGTGGATCGACCAGGCCCAGTCGCTGAACCTGTACCTGGCCTCGGCCAGCGGGCGTGCCCTGGACGAGCTCTACCGCCTCGCCTGGCACAAGGGCCTCAAGACCACCTACTACCTGCGTGCCCAGGCCGCGACGACGGTGGAGAAGTCCACCCTGCGCGGCACCGACGGCCGGCTCACCGGTGTCCCGAGCAGCCCGGCCCCGGGCCCGTCGCCCGCTGCCGCGGTGCCCGCCGTCGCCGCCCCCGATCTTCCCGCCGACGGTGCGTCCTGCCGAATCGACGACCCCGACTGCGAGGCCTGCCAGTGACCACCCTGTTCCCCGACTCCCCCACCACCGGGCTCGAGGAGATCGAGGCCGGCGCCGGGCGGATCGACGCCGACGCGAAGCGCATGATCAACGCCCGCGCCGACGTCAACCAGCTGCTGCCGATGAAATACAGCTGGGCCTGGGACAAGTACCTCTCTGGGTGCAGCAACCACTGGATGCCGACCGAGGTGGCGATGCAGGCCGACATCGCGCTGTGGCGCTCGGCGGACGGCCTCACCGACGACGAGCGCACCATGATCAAGCGCAACCTGGGCTTCTTCGCCACCGCGGAGTCGCTGGTGGCCAACAACATCGTGCTCGCCGTCTACAAGCACCTGACCAACCCGGAGTGCCGCCAGTACCTGCTGCGCCAGGCGTTCGAGGAGGCCGTGCACACGCACACGTTCCAATACGTGTGCGAGAGCCTCGGGCTCTCCGACGGAGAGCTGTTCAACATGTACCGCGAGGTTCCCTCGATCACCGAGAAGGACGCCTGGGCGCTGCGCTACACCCGGACGCTGTCCGACCCGGACTTCGTCACCGGCACCCCGGAGGCCGACCGCGCGTTCCTGCGCGACCTGGTCGCGTTCTACGTGGTGTTCGAGGGGATGTGGTTCTACACCGGCTTCGCCCAGATCCTCTCGCTCGGGCGGCGCAACAAGATGGTCGGCATCGCCGAGCAGTACCAGTACATCCTGCGCGACGAGTCGATCCACCTGAACTTCGGCATCGACTGCATCAACCAGATCAAGATCGAGAACCCGCACCTGTGGACGGAGGAGTTCGCCGGGGAGATCCGGGAGATGCTGCGCGAGGCCTGCGCGCTGGAGGTCGCCTACGCCCGCGACACGATGCCGCGCGGGATGCTCGGCCTGACCGCGGAGTCCTGCGAGCAGTACCTGCAGTTCGTCACCGACCGGCGGGCCGAGCAGATCGGGCTCGCGCCGCTGTTCGGGCGGACCGACAACCCGTTCCCGTGGATGAGCGAGGCGATGGACCTGCGCAAGGAGAAGAACTTCTTCGAGACGCGGGTGACCGAGTACCGCACGGGGGGTGCGCTGGACTGGGACTGAGCACGGAGCCTGCGGAGCTGCGCATCAATACTGAGCACGGAGCCTGCGGAGGGCCTCGAACCGCGGGTGAACGTGACATCAGCGCTGTGTTTCGCGCCCTGGACAGCCCTGATGTCACGTTCACCCGTGGTCCTGCCGCCGTGTTAGCTCCGTGCCCGATCGGCCGTGCTGATCCGCCGCCCGGCGACGGTGACCAGCACCGCGACCGCGACCACCGCGACCGACGGGACGAGCACGACGTGCGGTGCGACGAACAGGTACTCGCGGCCCTCCGCGACCATCGCGCCCCACTCCGCCGTCGGCGGCGCCACCCCGAGTCCCAGGAACGACAGCCCGGACACGGTGAGCAGCGTCGCGGCGAACCGGACGCAGGCGTGTGCCAGCAGTGGTGGCGCGAGGTTGCGCGCGACGTGGCGGACCAGCACCCGGGCCGGGCCCGCGCCCAGCGCGACGGCACCCTCGACGTAGTCGCGGCCCCTCTCGGTGACGGTGAGCTGGTAGGCCTGGCGCGCGAACGGCGTCCACCCGACCAGCCAGATCGCGACCAGCAGCGAACCGATCCCCGGCCCGAGGATCGCGGCCGCGAGAAGTCCGAGCAGGACGGTCGGCAGTGCGGCGAGCACGTCGACCGTGCGCATCAGGACCCGCGCGCCGGGCCCACCCCGGTAGCCGGCCACCATCCCGGACCCGATCCCGACGACGCCGGTCACCAGCACCGTCACCACGCTGATGCCCAGCGTGAGCTGGGCGCCCGCGAGCAGGCGCAGCAGCAGGTCGCGGCCCAGCTGGTCGGTTCCCAGCGGGTTTGCCAGCGACGGCCCGGCGAGGATCGACGCGAAGTCCGCGGCGTCCGGGTCGCCGAGCAGCGGCCCGAGCACGACCGCCGCCGCGACGAGCGCGGCAACACCGATCCACCACCGGTTCACCTCGGCCACCACCGGTTCACGAGGCCGTCTCCCGGGAACGCGCGACCTCCCGGGAACGCGCGACCTCCCGGGAACGCGCGACGGGGTCCGCGGCCAGGCCGGCCAGCTCGACCAGGACCCCGGCCAGCACGGCGACGGCGACCAGCGCGAGCGTCCCGGCCTGGATCACCGGCAGGTCCCGGGCGAGCACCGCGTCATAGAGCAGCCACCCCAGACCGGGGATGCCGAACACCACCTCGACCACGACCGAGCCACCGAGCAGCCCGGCGACGAACATGCCAGACAGCGACGTCACCGACGTCGTCGCCAGGCGGGCGCCGTGGCGCCACAGCACCCGGCGCGCGGTCAGCCCCTTGGCCCGCGCGACCGGCACGTGCGCGCGGGTGAGCACGTCGACGGTCTCGGCGCGCACGAGCTGCGCGGCCAGCGCCGCCGGGTACACCGCGAGCGTCAGCACCGGCAGCACGACGTGCTGCGGCCCGCCCCAGCCCAGCGCGGGCAGAGCCCCGGCCCCCACCGCGAACACCAGGATCAGCCACGGCGCCAGCACGAACTCCGGCACCGCGACCCCGGCCACCCCGAGCACGCCGACGGCGCGGTCGAGCAGGCCACCCGGCCGGGACGCCGCGTACACCCCGGCCGGGACGCCGACCAGCGCGGCCAGCCCGAGTGCCAGCACCGTCAGCAGACCGGACACCGCCAGCGCGGCACCGACCTGCTCGGAGACCGGCTCCCGGCTGACGAACCCGAGTCCGAGGTCACCGCGCAGCGCGGCACCGAGCCAGCGCAGGTATTGCACGGGCGCGCTCGCGTCGAGCCCGAACTCGACGGCCACCCGGGCCTGCGTCGCGGCGTCCGGCACGTCGGCCGAGACCCGCGCACGCAGCACCGAGCGGGTCACGTCCGCCCCGGTCAGCCGGGGCAGGGCGAACACCAGCACGGACGCGACGAGCAGCACCAGCGGCAGCGGAACGAGCCGCCGCAGCACCAGCGCCGTCATACGGCACCCCAGACCCTCACCCGGTGCGCACGAGCGGCGGCAGCACCGGTACCAGATCGAGCGGGTCCGGCTCGAAGCCGGAGGCCCCGTTCAGGCCCGCGGCGTTGCGCGGGTGCACCACCATCACCCCGACGGCCTGATCGGTCAGCATCCGCGCCGCCCGGGCGAACATCTGCTGGCGCTGCCCGACGTCGGAGACTCCTGGCAGCCGGGCGATCAGCGCGTCGTAGGCCGGCGAGCAGAACTGGTCGATGTTGTAGCTGCCGGCGCAGGTGTAGTCCGAGCTCAGCGTGCTCGTGGCGTCCGGGTAGTCGGACAGGTAGCTGCGCGAGTTGAGGAACATGTCGTACCGCCCGGCCAGCACATCGGGCTCCTGGGCGTCGTAGTCGCCGACCTCGATCGCCACGGTGATCCCGGCCGGGGCGAGCATCGCCTGGATCGCGGTGGCCAGTACCGGCATCTCCGGGCGGTTCGGGAACGTCTGCAGCCGCACGGTCAGCGGCCGGTCCGGCCCGTAGCCGGCCTCAGCGAGCAGTGCCTTCGCGCCCTCGACGTCGGCGGCCGGCGGGGGCCGCGTGACGCCCCACGGCACGGCCGCGCCGAACAGGTCCGCCGACGGGGTGGCGGCGCCGCCGAGCACCTGCTGGGCGAGCACCGGGCGGTCGATCGCCTTCGTCACGGCCTGCCGCACCCGCAGGTCGGCGAACGGCGCTGCGGACTGGTTGAGCAGCAGCTCCACCGTGCGGGCGCTCGGGTACTCGATCACCTCGGCCCCGGACGAACGGAGCTGGGCCAGCGAGGCGTTCGGCAGCCCCTCGGCGAACTGGACGTCGCCGGACTGCAGGGCCAGCGCCCGGGTCTGCGGGTCGGTCACGTACCGCACGGTGACCCGCTTCGCACCCGACGGCGTGCCCCAGTAGGCGTCGTTGCGGAGCAGCACCGCCGAGTCCGTCCCGTTCACCGTGTCCAGGACGTACGGCCCGGTCGCGGTGCGCACGACGTTCGGTGCCTCGCCACCGGCGTAGGCGGCCGGGGACAGGATCCCGAGGCTGCCGCTGCTCATCCGCAGCGGCATCACCGGATCCGGGGCGGAGGTGGTGATCCGGACCGCGTCCGGGCCGTCGGCGGCGACCGCGAAACCGATCCCGCGGATCGCCCGCGGCGGCGCGCTCACCCCGGCGACGTAGCTCAGCGCGGTGACGACCGCGGCGGAGTCCATCGGGGCGCCGTCGTGGAACCGGACGCCCGGGCGCAGCGTGAACCGCCAGCTGCGGCCGTCCGGGCTCTGCTCCCAGGCGGTGGCCAGCGACGGGACCGGCGCGACGTTCTCGTCGACCGAGGTCAGCGTCTCGGCGACGCCGAGGGACTGCAGCCGCGCGCCGTCGTCGGCGTCGAAGGCGTACGCCGAACGCGGAGGGAACTGCAGCGCGACGGTCAGCTCACCGTCCGGCTGCGCCGCACCCTGCTCCGCTGCTGCCCCACCACATCCGGCCACCAGCAGCATCAGGACCGCGAGTCCCGCCGCGATCCGTACACGCCTCGTCATCCGCACTCCGCCTTCCGGGTCCGGCCGCGCGGCCGACCCACGGTAATCATCTGTGCGGCTGTTCAGATCGTCAATATGATCTATCGTGTGGAACCGGCACGAATCGGAGCACCCTGCGTGATTACCGCCCGGGCACCGCGTGCTCGGTGGTGGGGACGCCCTCCTGCCGGGCGAACTGGTCGGCCAGGGTCAGCAACCGGCGGATCCGCCCGGCCACGGCGTCCTTGGACAGCACCGGGTCGGCGAGGCGGCCGAGCTCGTCGAGCGAGACGTCGACGTTGTCGACCCGCAGCCGCCCGGCCGAGCGCAGGTTCTCCGGCGCGCGGTCGCCGAGGATCTCCAACGCGCGCTCGACCCGTGCCGACACCTGCGCGGCGGCGTCGGCCGAACGGCGCTGGTTGGCGTCGTCGAACCCGGCCGATCGGCTGCCGTGCACCCGGGCCCGGACGTGCGGGCGGCACCGCGCCCAGGCCGGCGCGGTCTGCGCGGCCCCGATCAGATCCAGCATGGACACCGCGGCGTCGGCGTCCCGGATGCTGACCCGGGCGGCGCCGCCCACCTGCCGGGCGACGGCGCGCACCCCCAGACGCCGGGCCAGGCCGACCATCGCCATCGCC
>JAKDNL010000302.1 GCA_030451825.1 Pseudonocardia sp.
GTGGAGACACCGATGTGAACACCGATCGTGCCGCCCCCCGCGCGGGCCGAGGACCCGCCGCCGCGGATCGGCGAGTCCGGGCCGAGTCGCGTGCAGGTTCCGCGGTGACCGGGCGTCGGGCCCGGGCCTGCGCGGTGATCGCCGGATGCGCTGCTGCGGTAGCCGTCGCGGGCTGCACCGCGGCGCCGCCGGACCGCGCCGCCCCCGTGCCGTCCACCGATCGGGGGAGCACGGTGGAAGTCGTATCCCGGCTCACGCCGTCGGTGGTCACCGTGCGCACCGGTGAGGGGCTGGGCAGCGGCGTCGTGTACCGGCCGGACATCGTGCTCACGAACCAACACGTCGTCACCGACGCCCGCGAGGTCACGGTGGACTACGCCGACGGCCGTTCGTCACCCGGGGTGGTGCTGGCCACCGACCAGGTCACCGACCTCGCCGTGATCCGCACCGCGCGCGACGGGCTGCCGGTACCCGAGTACCGGACCGAGCTGCCCCAGCCGGGCGAACCGGTGCTGGCGATCGGCAGCCCGCTGGGGTTCGAGGGCACCGTCACCTCCGGTATCGTCTCCGGGCTGAACCGGCAGATCCCCGGTTCGGCCGCGCAGGCGCGGGCGCTGGTCGATCTGATCCAGACCGACGCGGCGATCTCGCCGGGCAACTCGGGCGGCGCGCTGCTGGACGCGGCCGGGCGGGTCGTCGGGATCAACGAGGCCTACATCCCGCCCAGCGCGGGCGCGGTGTCGTTGGGGTTCGCGATCCCCGCTGCCACAGCCGTCGACATCGCCGACCAACTGCTCGTCGACGGGACCGCGACCCATCCCTACCTCGGTGTCACCCTGGCCCGGCTCACCCCCGAGATCCGCCGCAGTCTGGGGGTCAGTGCCGAGTCCGGGGTGCTGGTCGTCGATGTCGCCGCCGGCGGGCCGGCTGCGGCGGCGGGCGTGCGGCGGGGCGACGTCATCGTCGCACTCGGCGATCGCCCGGTCGGCTCCGTGGAGGGCCTGATCGGGGCCCTGCGCGAGACCGAACCAGAGCAGCGCAGCTCGATCGGCGTGCTGCGCGACGGCCGACGGATCGACTCGCCGATCACGATCGGCGCCCAACCGACGAGCTGATAGCTCGGCCGCCGCGCCTGGATGCGGTCGTCCCCGCCGGCGTCACCGGGCATACCCGACCACCGCCTTCGCCGCGTTGACGACCGCCTGCGCGTCCGCGGGTTCATCCTTGGGTGGGTCGCCACACGAGCAGGATCGCCGGGTCAGGCCACCGCGCCTGCGGGGCGGGGCCGCACCGACCATGCCCGCCAGGAAGGACCGACCATGCCCGACCCGGGGCAACGAGCAGGAACCGACTCGACAGGACCAGGCCCCGGCGTTCGCAGCGCCGACGGCACCTGGATCCGCACCTGGAACAACGACGCCGCCGGACTGCCGCTGGTGATCAGCAACGGGCTGGGGGCGCCACCGGCGGCCTGGCCCCGACTCGCCGATCCGGCCTGCGGGTTCCACGCCGTGTCCTGGTATCACCGCGGCCTCGGCGGCTCGGCGCGCCCCGCGGACCCCACCCACATCACCGTCGCCGACCACGCCGCCGACCTCGAGGCAACCATGGACGCGGCCGATCTGGAGCGGGCGATCCTGCTGGGCTGGTCGGTCGGGGTCAACGTCGCCTTCGAGTTCGCCCGGGCCCGACCGGAGCGGGTCGCGGCGATCCTGGCCGTCGCCGGTCTGTCTGGAGGCGCCTTCCGCGGCCTGTTCGGACCCTCCGGGCTCGCCCGCGAGCTACGCGAACCCGCGGGCCGGATCGGCGCTTGGTTGCTGCGCGTCGTCGGGCCCCCCGCAGCGGGGCTGGCCTCGCTGCTCCCGCGTACGCTCGACGCCGCCGACCGGCTCGGACGCGCAGCACCCACCCGTGCCGTCCCCGGTCTGGCTGACCTGGGCGAGGTGGCGCGCGCGTTCTCCGCCCACCCGTGGACCTACTACTCCCAGCTGGTACTGGCCTCGGCGAATCACCAGCCCATGGACACCGGTTTCGTCACCTTCCCGGTGACCGTGATCGCCGGCCTTCTCGACCCCCTGGCCGCCGGTGACGACCTGCGCACCATGGCCGGGTGCATTCCCGGGGCCCGTTTCGTCGCGCTCCACGGCACCCACTTCCTGCCCCTGCAGTATCCCGGCCGGCTCCACGCCGAACTGTGCGCCCTCGCCGGCCGGACCGACCTCGGCCCGACCGACCACGGGCGGTAGGACCATAGGCGGCCGGCCGGATGCATCAGGCGCACGCCAGGGGACGCTAGTCTCACCGGTCGTGCCAGCGACCATCGAGCACCGCGCCGACTGGGACGCCCCGGCGGCCACGGTGTACGGCGTGCTCACCGACGCCGACTACCTCACGGCACGACTCGAGCAACTCGGCGGCAAGGATCCGGCGCTGCTCGAACACGCCTCGGACGACCGGGGCGCCCGGTTCCGCCTGCGCCACTCGGTGACCATGGACCTGCTCCCCCCGATCGTGCGATCAATGATCGGTGGAGACCTCGTGCTCGACCGCGTCGAGACCTGGACACCCCGGCCCGTCGGCGGCTGGCACGGCACGGTCGTGGTCACCGTGCGCGGCCTGCCCGGATCGCTCTCAGGCACCCAACGCCTCGCCGACACCGGCAACGGAACCAGCGCCTCACACGTCAGCGGCGCCGCCGAGATGCCGCTACCCGTACTCGGCAAGCGCATCGAGGAGATCGTCGGCGAGCACGTGATCGCGCTGCTCGAGGCGGAGGACGAGTTCACCCGACGATGGCTCGCGACCTCGACATGAGAGAGCAAGGTAGGGGGCCACGCTCGACGCAGGCCCGGAGTGACCGACCTGCCCGTGGCAGCGCGGCGCCACCCGTACGACCCGGCCACCCGTACGACCCCGCCACCGGGGCCCCGAGCACGATCGCTGAGCCCGGCGATCAGGCGTCCCAGTACCGGAACGCGCCGCGGCGGTGGTCCTCGGTGAACATCGCGTGATCGGCGTAGACGCGGCCGGCGGCCCACTCGGCGAACTCGACCACGTCTGCCCGGAACACCTCCGGGACGATCGCGGACAGGATCCGCGTCTCGACGGCGCCCTGGCTGACCCGATTCCGTCTGATCGTGGTCTCCGCCTCGGAGCGGGCGTGCGGCAGCGCCACCGCCCGTCCGCAGACGTTCGCGTACTCGATCAGCGCCCCGCGGCCGAGGGCCGACACCGCGATCTCGTCCTTGAACGGGCTGCGCTCGCGCACGAGAAAGCTCCGGCCCTCGATGTCGGCGAAGCCGTAGAGCGGGTCACCGTCGACCAGGTGCACCTCGTGCGCAGCGACGATCCGACGTGCCGACTGCTCGTCGGGTTCCTCGACAGTGAGATCCCCGGCGGGGACCAGCCCGTACAGCGCCGACCGACGCGTCCTCTTGAACTCGATCACGACGGACCGGGCGGGATCGACGTCCCAGCCCTCCAGCAGTACCCAGTACCGGTCGAGGCCCAGGCTTCCGGTCCCGCTGCCCTTCTTGCGGGCCACGTCGAGCACGCGGAAGAACGATTCCGGGCGGGCAGGTCCGCCGAGGTCGTTCTCGGTCACGTAGCGGTCCACGACGTCCTGGAACTGCACCACCTGCGAGGACTCCGGCACCCGCTTGCGGCTCGGCCGAAACGTGCTGGTCTCCAGGTCGATCAGGGAGTCGAGGAACTCCCGACGGTCGGTCCGGGCGCGTTCGAGCAGCTTGCGGATGATCTTGGGGCTGTTGTCGACGCGGAACTGGAACGAGCTGGAGCGATCGTCGGCCGAGTAGGTGCGCAGCGCCGTGAGGTAGCCGTCGACGAAGGAGCGCACGACCCGGCGGCGGTCGCGCTTGCGCTCACCGTTGCTCGCGGCCGCCATCCAGAAGCCGACCGCGCCCCGCTTGACGTCGTAGGAGAACGGCGCCGGCCAGGCCTCGTCGAAGTCGTTGACCCCGAAGAACGGCCCCCCGGCGGAGTTGACCATGACTCCGAAGTTCTCGGGGTGGACGTCGCCGACGGAGAATACGACCGGCAGGTGCACGTCGGTCCCGGCATGGTCGCGGTAGTAGAGCAGGGCGGTGCCGCGGAAGAACGTGAACGCATCCGCGGCGAGGGCGTCGAACTTGCGCTGCGCGCCGTCCGGCCGGTTCTCGATGCGTTCCCGATGGTCCTCGCGCAGCGTGTGCCGGACGTGCTGGCGCCGCTCGTGGGCCGGTAGCTGCAACGGAGGGGTCTCGACGGCGCCGCGCGCGCGCCGCTCGGCATACTCGCGGAACTGGGCGGACCTGTCGTGCCGGACGAACTCCCCTGTGATGGCCATCCGACCGGGTGCCCGCCTGCGGTCCACTTCACCCGGCCCGGACGAGCATGACGAACTTCGTTACCTGACGGTGACCGCGTCCGGGATCCCACACCGGATGACCCGGTATTCGAGAGCGTCGCTGCGACCGGGGGGCCCAGGCCCACCGTGCCGGACCGCGCCCGGCTCAGCCCGTCGACCCCAGGTGGTGCGCAGCCGGCCCGGGCAGCGGAACGACCGGCAGCCCCTCGTGCAGTGGTGACATCGCGGCGTACCAGGTGCGGGCCGGGATCGTGCCGCCGAACAGGTCACCGTCGGAGCACAGCCGAGCCGGGTCGGTGCAGACCGGTTCCGGCGGGGTGGCGTCGGACCAGGTCATCGCGGCCCCCGCGTACTGCGGGGTCGCTCCGACGAACGCGCTGGACACGTTGTCCTGGGTGGTGCCGGTCTTGCCCAGCATCGGCCGGGTCCACCCGGCCGCGTCGGCCGCGGCCGCCGCCGTGCCGGACACCGCGTCCTCGCTCAGCCCCGCGACCAGGGTGTGCGCCAGGCCTGCGGGCACTGCCCGCTCGCACGGGGCCTCGTCGGTCGGCACCGGGTCGCCCCGGCGGTCGGTCACCGACACGATCGGCGTGGCCGGGCACCACATGCCGTCGCTGGTCAGGGTCGCGGCGACGTTGGCCAGCTCCAGCGGGCTGGTCGGCTGCGGGCCGAGCGTGAACGAGCCGCGCTGTTCGGCGGTGACCGCCTCCGCGATCGTGCGGCCCCGCGCGTCGCGTACCCCGAGGCTGGTGCGCATGCCCAGCCGGTAGGCCATGTCCACGATCGGGTCGATCGAGCCGATCCGGTCCTCCAGCGCGACGAACGTGGTGTTCGGGGACTGCGCCAGCGCCTCGCGCAGCGTGAGGGACGAGGGGTAGTCACCGACGTTGCCGACCGTGTACGGGGCACCGGCATCGGTGTAGACGTCGGAGGTGTAGGACTCGGGCACGGGCAGCACCGTGTCCAGGTCGACCCCGCGCTGCAGGGCCACCGCGGCGGTGAAGATCTTCCAGACCGATCCGGCGCCGAACGGGACCGGGGCCGAGACGACCGGTCGGGCCGTCTCACCCTGCGCGGCGTCCGGGCCGTAGTCCAGGTTGGCGGCGAGGGCGCGCACCGGGTGCCGGTCGCCTCCCGGCTCGACGATCGCGATCACGTTCGCGATCCCGTCCGTCCGCGAGGTCGGTACCAGCCGTTCCGCGGCCCGGTCGGCGGGGCGCGCGGCCGACCGGTCGAGCGTGGTGCGGATCGTGTACCCGCCGGTGCGCAGGTCGGCACGGGACAGCCCGGCCGCGGCGAGGTGGTCGAGAACGTAGTTGCAGAAGAAGCCGGTCGCGTCGTCGGCCGCGGCACACCCGGAGGCGGTCCGGCCCAGTGGGTCCCGGATCCCCAGCGGCGCGGCCTTCGCGGACGCCGCCCGGGCGGGGGTGATCGAGCCGGCCCCGGCCATCGAGTCGAGCACGGTCGCGCGGCGGGCGCGCGCGGCCCGCGGATGATCGACCGGGTCGTACGTCGCCGGTGAGCGGACGAGCCCGGCCAGCAGCGCGGCCCGTGGCAGGGTCAGCTCGTCCGCCCCGGTGCCGAAGTAGGTCCGGGCCGCGGCCTCGATGCCGTAGGCACCGTTGCCGAAGTAGGCGATGTTCAGGTATTTGGTGAGGATCTCCTGTTTGGACAGCCTGGTCTCCAGCCGGACGGCGAACCGGATGTCGCGCAGCTTGCGGGTGAGCGTGTCGGCCACGGCAGCCTGGCGCTCGGCGTCGCTGTCGGCGAGCACGTAGAGCCGGTAGAGCTTGGCGTACTGCATCGTGATCGTCGAGGCGCCCTGGCCCTGGAACGGGGCGCCGGTGGTGGCCAGGTTGTGCACCAGAGCACGGCCGACCCCCTGCCAGTCGACGCCGTGGTGGCTGAAGAACCGGCGGTCCTCGGCTGCCACCACCGCAGTCCTCACCGCGGCGGCGATCCCGTCGGCCTGCACGGGCACCCGATACTGGTCGCCCACCCGGGCGAACGGCCTGCCCTGCGCGTCGACCAGCGTCGAGGCCAGGGCCGGGCCGCCGCGGGAGAGCACCCCGGTCGGCAACTCGGCGAGCCGCACGCCGCCCACCGCGTAGCGCAGCGCTCCGAGCGGAACCAGTAGCGCCGTGGCCAGCAGTACCCCGGCGAGCACGGTGCAGGCGACCAGCCGGGCCGCCGGGTGGCGACGGATCACGTCGCCGCACCGTGCCGTCGCCGGCCGTCGGCGGGCATGAGCCGGTCGACCACGTCCGCTCCTCGGATCCGGGGAAATCGTTGTGCACAGGCAACGGCTGCGGAGCCACCGAAGTTCCTGGGCGACACGCGCCCGAGGGTTCAACCCGAGATCTGGCGCACCCCGCTGCGCGGCGGCCCCTGGCTGACATCGGTGTTCGGCGCCCGGCTGGTGACCCGGCCGCCGGATGTCGTGCGCGTTCCCGACCCGGGTGACAGGGCCACGGACGTCTCCGCACCGAGGTGCAGCGAGAGCGTCAGCAGGTAGAGCCAGACCAGTAGGGTGAGCCCGCCGCCGAGCACTCCGAACGTCGAGGTGAAACGTCCCGCAACGGCGACGTAGACGGGGAACAGGAAGCTCGCCGCGATCCAGCCCGCCGTCGCGACCGCCGCGCCGACGACCGGCCCGCGCCGGGCTCGCGGCCGGCCGAGCCCGACCCGCAGCACGAGCAGCGCCCAGGCGAAGAGCGCGACGGCGATCACCGGCCAGCGCAGTACGTGCCACACCGGGACGCCGGTGACCCAGAGCGGGTTCAGCACGACGGCGGCAAGCACCGTCGAGCCGCCGAAGAGCAGCACCAGCGCCAGCAGCAGCGCTGAATACCAGTGGGGCCTCCCGGACCGCCCAGCGACCACTCCGAGCCCGTGCAGCACCGAGCGGAGTGCCCGCACGGTCAGCAGCAGAGCGACGGCGCTGCCACCGGTGAGCAGCCCGCCCGAGCCGCCGGCCAGCAGCTCGCCGGCCGCCTCCGCCGCGGTCGAACCGCGGGCGGTCAGCACCTGCCGAAGTAGTGAGGTCAGTCCTTGTGCCGCCGCGGCATCGGCCCTGGGCCCCAGCACGGACCCCGCCGCGGACAGCACGGCCACCACGGTCAGCAGCACCGGGACGACCGCGAGCGCGGCGAAGAACGCGGACTCCCCGGCGAGAGCGGGCAGGCGGTGCGCAGCCGCCGACCGCAACACGGTGGCGACCGTGCCGGTCCACCTGCCCCGGCGGAGGGCCCTGCTGCGCACCTGCGGAATGCTACCGGCGCGGGTCGGCCCCACCGCCCCCACGCGTGGATCAATCCGGGTGAACCATCAAGCCTGACGATGTGCTGACGATTCGCCGGTCGGTCCTTCGGTAGGCTGCGCGCTCCGCCGCGAGCAGGTCGGATAGGAGAACCATGTCCGCGATGAACACCGCCCACGAGCACAACGCGGCCGGCGACGCGACGGGGGGGTCCGTGCGCGGCGTATCGCCTCGGACGACGCTGCTGCTCGTCGACGACGACCACCGCATCCGCCAGGCCCTGACCTTGGCCCTGGTCGACGAGGGGTTCGACGTCCTGGCCGCCGCGTCCGGCGCGGAGGCGCTCACCGTCGTCGCCCAGGTCCCACCCGACCTCGTCCTGCTGGACCTGATGCTTCCCGGTGTGGACGGGCTCGAAGTGTGCCGGCGGCTGCGCGCCGGCGGTGACCTGCCGATCATCATCATCACCGCCCGGACCGACTCCGCCGACGTCATCGACGGACTCGAAGCCGGCGCCGACGACTACGTCACCAAACCGCTCATCGCGCTGAGCGTCCTGTCGATCGGCACCGCCAAGCCCTCCACAGCGGTGCAGGTGCCCCGTGAGCGAGCGACCGTGAT
>JAKDNL010000303.1 GCA_030451825.1 Pseudonocardia sp.
GGGGGCTGGTTCGCCCAGCCGGGACCGCGACCACCGCGCGGGGGCGGCCCGCCGCCCTGCGGGGGGCGGCCTCGGAAGTAACCGGGCATCGTCCACCATCCTGAAGGAGCCGGGTCGTCGCGACGGCACCGGGGTGTCGCCGGTCGGCGCCACTCGCACCCGGAACCGACGATAGCGGCATCCCGCCCGACACGGCCGGATACGGCCCGGACGCGACGCCCCGACGCGCCGCAGGCGATGATCGACCGCGATGAACACCGACCCGCACCTGCCGCTGCTCGAGGACGACCTGGCCGGGTCCGGAGTGATCCGGGCGTCGGAGATCGTCCCCGAGGTCGACGACATGCCGACCGCGGCCGTCATGTGCTGGTTCCCCGAGGTCGTCGACCTCATCGGCGGCACCGCCCGCGCCGCCACCACGCTGCGCTCGGAGCTGGGACGCAATCCGGTGTGGGTCGTCGACTCCCCCGCCGGCCGCCCGGTCGCGGTTCTGCAGCCCGGCGTCGGGGCACCGCTGGCGGCGATGTTCCTGGAGGAGCTGGCCGCTCTCGGCGCGCGCACGGTGGTGGGCGTCGGCGGGGCCGGCGCCCTGCTGCCGCATCTGACACTGGGCCACGCCGTCGTACTCGACAGCGCCCTGCGCGACGAGGGCACCTCGTTCCACTACCTGCCCCCGGGCCGGGTCGTGGACGCCGACCCGGTCGGCGTCGACGCGCTCTCGACGGTCCTGCGCGACGAAGGCATCCCGTACGTGGTCGGGCGCAGCTGGACCACCGACGCCGTGTTCCGGGAGACACCGGAGCGGATCCGGCGCCGTCGCGAGGAGGGTTGCGCCGTCGTCGACATGGAGGCCTCCGCGCTGCTGGCGGTCGCCCGGTTCCGCGGGGTCCGGTTCGCCCAGCTCCTGCTCGCGGCCGACTCGCTGGCCGGTCCGGAGTGGGAGCACCGCGGCTGGACGACGGCCCGGGAGGCCCGGTTCGGGATGTTCGGTCTCGCGCTGGCCGGGGTGGACGCGCTGGCATCCGCGCCCGCCGGTTGAGCGCTCCGCTCGACGGCTGGGCCCGGTTGCGCCGGACGGAGTTGTGGCAGGGCGCCGATGGTCCGGATGGGGGTGACCCATACTCTGCCCGCCATGCGAGTACTGGTGACCGGAGGCGCGGGCTTCATCGGCTCGCACGTCGCAGACCGGCTGACCGCCGACGGCCACGAGGTCGTACTCCTCGACGCCCTGCTGCCGCAGGCGCACGGCGGGGCGCCGCCGGAGTGGGTGTCCGGGCACGAACTGGTGCACGGCGACGTGCGCGACGCCGAGGTGCTGCGGGGGCTCCTTCCCGGGGTGGACGCGGTGTGCCACCAGGCCGCGATGGTCGGGCACGGGGTGGACCCCTCGGACGGCCCGGACTTCGCCGCGCACAACGACCTGGGCACCGCGGTGCTGCTGGCCGCGATGCACGAGGCGCGCAAGTCCCGGCTGGTGCTGGCCGGCTCGATGGTCGTCTACGGCGAGGGGCGCTACGACTGCCCTGAGCACGGCGTCGTCCGTCCCGGGCCGCGCGCGTTCGCCGACATCGACGCCGGGCGCTACGAACCGCGGTGCCCGGACTGCGGTCGCGACCTGGTGCCCGGGCTGGTGCCGGAGTCCGCGCCGCTGGACCCGCGCAGCACCTACGCCGCCACGAAGCTCGCCCAGGAACACCTGTGCAGCGCCTGGGCCCGGCAGACCGGCGGGACCGTGTGGGCACTGCGCTACCACAACGTCTACGGGCCGCGGATGCCGCGCGACACCCCGTACGCCGGCGTGGCGTCGATCTTCCGGTCGGCGTTGGAGCGTGGCGAGAGTCCCCGGGTGCTGGAGGACGGCCTGCAGCGACGCGACTTCGTGCACGTCTCGGACGTGGCCGCGGCCAACGCACTGGCACTGGCCGCGGAGCCGGCCCCGACCGGGTTCGGCGCCGCGAACGTCTGCTCCGGCGAGCCGCACACGATCCTGGACCTGGCCACCGAGCTGGCCTCGGCGATGACCGGGCCGCCTCCGGAGGTCGTCGGCGGGGCCCGGCCCGGCGACGTCCGGCACGTGGTGGCCGACCCGGCCTACGCGGCCGACAGGCTGGGCTTCCGCGCCGTGACCAGGTTCGCCGACGGCGTCGCCGCCTTCGCGACCGACCCCCTGCGCTCACCCGCCGGGATGAACATCTGACCCCGGTCGAACCGTTGTCAGCCCAGGACCGAACAACCCTGTCCCAGCCGCCGAGCGGAACCGAACCGAGAGGGCCGAGATCGCGCCGTGCACCGACTCCCCGAGATCGTGCTCCCCTGTCTCGATGAGGAACAAGCCCTGCCTGCCGTCCTGAAGCGACTCCCCGCAGGCTGGCCCGTCCTCGTCGTCGACAATGGATCCACCGACGACACCGCCGCCGTGGCGCGTACCCACGGCGCCCGTGTCGTCGTCGAGCCACGCCGCGGTTACGGCGCCGCCGTCCACACCGGCCTGGTGAACACGCAGGAGGAGATCGTCGCGTTCCTCGACGGCGACGGGTCGCTGGACCCGGACGTCCTGCCGGGCATGGCCGAAACCGTGATCGACGGCCGGGCCGACATGGCCGTCGGCCGCCGCATCCCGGACACCGCCGGTGTCTGGCCCTGGCACGCCCGCGCGGCCAACTCGGTGATCGCCGCGATGTTGCGCGGCAAGGGCGTCGGAGTCCACGACATCGCCCCGATCCGGGTCGCCCGCCGCCAGGCGCTGATCGACCTGCGGATCGAGGACCGCGCGTTCGGCTACCCGCTGGAGCTGTTGCTCAAGGCCGGCGCCGCGGGCTGGAGGATCGACGAGATCCCGGTCGCCTACTCCCGTCGCGCCGGGGGCCGCTCGAAGGTCTCCGGATCGGTGAAGGGCACGGTGCGGGCCGCCCGGGACATGACGGGGCTGCTGAGATGACCGCCCCGGTCGCGACGATCGTGCTGGCCAAAGCACCGGTCCCGGGCCGGGCGAAGACCCGTCTGTGCCCGCCGGCCACCGCCGAGCAGGCCGCCGGCCTCGCCGCCGCCGCCCTGCTGGACACCCTGGACGCGGTGCGGGCGATGCCGGGCGCACGCCCGGTCGTCTCGTTCACCGGCGAGCGCTCCGACGCCGTGCTCGCCGAGGAGCTGCACGCCGTGCTCGACGTCGTGGACGTCGTCGAGCAGCGCGGGGACTCGCTCGGCGAGCGCATCGCCGCCGCGCACTCCGACACGTCCGCCCTGCACCCGGGCCTGCCCACCCTGCTGATCGGGATGGACACCCCGCAGGTCTCCGCCGCGCTGCTCGACGAATGCGCCCGCACCCTGCGGGCCCCCGGCAACGACGCCGTGCTCGGCCCGGCCACCGACGGCGGTTGGTGGCTCCTCGGCCTGCGCGACCCGCGCCGGGCGGACCTGCTCGCCGACGTACCGATGTCGCGCGATGACACCGGTGCCCGCACGCTGGAGGTCCTGCGCGCGGCCGGGCTGCGGGTCGGAGTCGTCGGTGAGCTCACCGACGTCGACACCGCCGCCGAGGCCGTCGAGGTCGCCGCCCTGATTCCCGGTTCCCGCTTCGCCGACCGTGTGGACGCACTCTCATCCGCGCTGACCGCCGCGAGCCCGGCATGACCGCCGCCGCCGTGACCCGGCTCGCGTTCGATGCCGCCCTGGCCGGGGTTCCCTCCCGGCTGCTGTGCAGCGACGGCAGCGAGGTCCTGCTCGACGTCTCCCGCTGGACCGACCCGGCGGGCGGCGAGGACGGCTGGCTGCTCGACCGCTGCAGCGGCCCGACGGTCGACCTCGGCTGCGGTCCCGGACGCCTGGTGGCCGCTCTGGCGCGACGCGGCGTCCCGGCGCTCGGGGTGGACCAGTCCGGTATCGCGGCCACGCACTGCCGTCGACGCCGGGTCTCGATGATCCGCCAGGACCTGTTCGCCCCGTTGCCCACCGAGGGCGACTGGGGCCACGTGCTGCTGGCCGACGGCAACATCGGGATCGGCGGCGAACCGGACCGGCTGCTGGAGCGGGCCTCCCGCCTGCTCGCACCCGGCGGGACCGTGCTGGTCGAGGCCGACCCCCGCCCGGAGCTCGTCTGGACGGGCACGGTGCGGGTCTGCACCGGCCCGGCGGTCGGCGACCCGCTGCCCTGGGCCGCCGTCGGTATCGACGAGCTGAACCGGATGGCGGCCTCGGCCGGCCTGGTGGCGACCGCGCAGTACACCGGCCGCCGATCGTTCCTGGAGCTGACCAGGTCATGAGGTCGACACGGATCCTCCGATGGCGAAGCCCCATCCGCGGACCGTGGCTGACCTCGATGTTCGCCCTCCCGCTGCTGATCGGGCTGCCGATCGTCATCGTGACCGGGCTGCTGGACTGGATGGCCTACTCGCCGCAGTTCGGGCAGTCCATCCCGCCCGATGTGGGCGGACTGCACCTGCCGTGGTTCGAGTGGCCGGCGTCGCCGTCGTGGCTTTTCCGGCTGACCCAGGGCCTGCACGTCGGGCTCGGGATGATCCTGGTGCCGGTCGTGCTGGCCAAGCTCTGGTCGGTGATCCCGAAGCTGTTCACCGGCCCGCCGCGCGGCCCGGTGCAGGCCCTGGAGCGGCTCTCGCTGGTGCTGCTCGTCGGCGGGATCCTGTTCGAGATCACCACCGGCCTGCTCAACATCCAGTACGACTACGTGTTCGGGTTCAGCTTCTACCTGGCGCACTTCGTCGGAGCCTGGGTCTTCATCGCGGCGTTCGTCCTGCACGTGGCACTCAAGCTGCCCACGATGCTGCGCAGCCTGTTCTCCCGCTCGCTGGTCCGTGAGCTGGGCACGCCGCTCGCGAAGACCGTGCCGGAGCCCCCCGACGAGCACGGCCTCGTCGCACCCGATCCGGACCCGCCCACGATGTCGCGCCGCGGTGCACTGGCGCTGGTCGGCGGCGGCGCGCTGTTCGTCGCCGCGCTGACGGTGGGGCAGACGCTCGGCGGCCGGCTGCGGCCCACCGCGCTGCTGCTGCCGCGCGGGCGCACCACCGCGAACGACTTCCCGGTCAACCGCACGTTCGTCGCGTCCGGCATCGCCGCGACCGAGATCGGCGAGAAGTGGGCGCTCACGCTGGACGGCGGCGACGCGCCGGTGCGCCTGCAGCTCGCCGACCTCGCCGCGATGCCCCAGCACACCGCGGAGCTGCCGATCGCCTGTGTCGAGGGCTGGTCCAGCACCCAGACCTGGACCGGGGTCCGGCTGCGCGATCTGGCCGCCGCGGCCGGGATGCCGGAGCCCGCGTCGGCCGTCGTGCGGTCGGTGGAGGTGGGGCCGTTCGCCCGGGCCCAGCTGACGCGGGCCCAGGTGCTGGCCCCGGACTCGTTGCTGGCCACCCGGGTCAACGGTGCCGAGCTCTCCCGCGACCACGGCTACCCGGCGCGGGTGATCGTCCCGGCGCTGCCCGGGGTGCACAACACGAAGTGGGTCGTGATCATCGAGTTCCGTCGTGCCTGAGCCGCGACCGGAGTCCTGGTTCCGGCGGGGCGCCGGGGCGCTGGTGCGGCTGGTGCTCGTGCTGGCCTGCTTCGCGCTCGTCGCCTACGCGGTGGACCTGTTGCTGCTCGACGACCCGTCACTGATCTCGATCCTGATCTGGTTCGCCGGCGCACTGTTCCTGCACGACCTGGTGCTGTTCCCGCTCTACGCGGGCGGGGACCGGGTGCTCGCGCTCGTGCTGTCGGCGCTGCCCCGGACCCGGGTGCCGCTGGTGAACCACGTGCGGATCCCGGTGCTCGGCGCCGGACTGTCGCTGATCATGTTCCTGCCCGGGATCATCCGTCAGGGCACCGCCACCGCCGTGGCCGCGTCCGGGCTGGGCCAGGAGCCCTTCCGGGAGCGTTGGCTGTGGCTGGTGGCCGCGCTGTTCGCCGTCTCGTTCGTGATCTGGCTGCTGCGGACGCTGGCCGGGATGCTGGTCAGGGCCGTGCCGTCGTCACCAGGGCATGCTCAGCAGGTGGTTGAGGGCGAGCGCGAGCAGGGCCTGCGCGACGAGCCAGCCGCGGACCTGCCGGCGCGGGAGCAGCCCGCACGCAAGGACGAGCCAGACGCCGAACGGTAGCCAGATCCGCTCGACCTCGGCCTTGCTCATCCCCGAGTAGTCGGCGATCGCGATGGCCAGCACCCCGGCTGCGATCAGCAGCACAGCACCGACCGGGACGGCCCGGGGGTGCGTCACGAGACGCCGCAGGCCCGCCACCACCGCCGGTCCGAGCGCGAACAGGACGGCGGCGATGTTCGCCCAGACGAAGTACTCGTAGGGACGGTCCTGGGCGATGCTCTCCGCGTAGATCAGCCGGACCTTGTCGAACCCGTCGAGCCACCAGAACCCGGACAGCGTGAACGCCGCGACGACCACCGCGGCCCCGCCCAGCGCCGGTGCCAGGATCGACCATCTCCGGGTCGCCGCAAGCACCGCGAGCGGGAGCAGCACACCGACCGCCAGGCCGTAGGACAGGTAGATGCTCATCGTCAGCACGAGCCCGCCGGCCAGCCCGTAGCCGATCGTCCGGGCCCGCCCGGTCCCGACCGTGGCCAGCGCCAGCAGCGCGACGCCCCAGGCCAGTACACCGGCGAACATGCCATCCGCGGACACCCCGACCCACACTGCGCCCGGAAACAGCACCGCGAACGGCAGCGCCCGCCGCGCGAGCCCCTCGGCGCCGAGCGCGCGCACGGTCACCGCGGTGGCGGCCGCGGCGGAGGCTCCGACGATCATCGTGAACACCGCGGCAGCACCACCGCCGGAGATCCCCAGCTGGTCCAGACCGATGAACACGGCGAACGCGCCGGGCGGGTGCGCGCCGACGTGGGTGACCCAGAACCAGGTCTGGTCCGGATCCTGGCCGGTCGTCAGGATGTGGTCGGAGAAGATCGAGAGCATCTGCCCGATACCGGTCACCCGGGGCAGGTCGTAGAGGTACTCCTGGTCGGTGCTCAAGCGGGTCGCGACGCCGCCCTGCCATCCGTCCACCATGGCCAGCGACAGCGTCCAGGCGAACGCCGCGGCCCAGGCCGCGAAGATCAGCCGCACCCAGCTCATCCGGGCCGCAAGTGTCGGCCCGGCGACCACCACCGCGACGGCGACGAGGATCGCGAGCGGGGTACCCGGCCCGGTGTGCGGCTCCCAGTTCGCCAGCAGCGGCGGGAAGAACACGAAGATGTTGACCCCGGCGTCGAGCAGTCGCCAGCCCTCGCGCGCCGCGAGGACGACGAACGCGACGGCCGCCGCGACCGTCAGCAGGTCGGGGATCGCGGGGCGGTACCCGTCTCCACGGCGCACCGCCCGCTCGGACTCCGGCGGCGCCGGGGGCACCGGGACGGGAGGTCCGGCCTCGACGGGTGTAGTCGCCACGGTTCCCACGCTATCGACAGGCGGCGCCACGACGACGGGCGGTGCGCGAAGGTCGCCCCGGTCGTGGCGCCGTGGGCCAGGTCGGTACCGATCGCCGCGAATCGGGACGGCCTGTCGGTGCCGTGTGCCAGGCTGTGCACATGGGAGCGACGTTCCCGCTGCTCGAGCGGCCGATGTACCGGTACGCCGAGGCCGACCGGCTGCTGCGGGTCAACCGTGGCACGGTCCAGCGCTGGGTGGACGGCTACCAGCGCAAGGGGACGGCCCCGCCACCGCGATCCGCGCGGACCCGGGAACCCCCGAGGTCCTGCTCGATCCGCTCCGCCGTCAGGGCCAGCCCACGTTGCACGGGGTTCCGACCGCCACGCTGGCCGACCTGGTCGCGGGAGGTGAACCGGTCCGGTTCGTCGCCGACACCTACGGCTTCGACCCGACCGAGATCGAGCAGGCAGTGTCGTTCGAGGCGTCGAAACATCGTGCGGCCTAACACCGTGACGTGTGCGACCGAGATGGTGGCGGCCGAGCTACCACGGCAGGTCGCGGAAGAGGACTGGATACCGATAGCGAACTCAGCCAATCCGCGGGAGATCTCCTCCCGATCCGACAACATCAACATCACGCGCACGACGGGCGTCAGGCGCTGCGGCCGGGCGAGCCGTCACTGTGATGGTCCGGCGCCGGCGCCGAGCCGGGTGCACCGCATTCTGCTGTAGCGTCGATGGTCGAGAGGGCTTGCGGGGCCCGGGGCGCCTTGGGGGAGGCTGCATGAAGGTTGTGCTGTTCTGCGGCGGTTATGGGATGCGGATGCGCGATGGTTCGTCCGATCTGCCCAAGCCGATGC